>JBDKKQ010000172.1:0-9369 GCA_039796015.1 Verrucomicrobiota bacterium | reverse complement strand
CGGGGGCGACGCTTCATCGCCGGCACTTACATTGAGGGCCTCGACGGAGACCCGGCCACCGTGTACGCCCGTGAGGCCTCGGTCATTCAGTCGGCCGGGGGCACTCCCATCCTATTTCCCTGCTCCGCCACTCAACACTGGGATCGGGAGCAAACCGTGTCGCTGTTCCGATCCGTCGGACAAGCCGTGCCGCAGTTTCTTGGTTTCGAGCTCGGTACGATGTTCGTGCCCTTTGGCCGGATCTGGGACTTAGACACCTTCCGGGCATTGCTCGACATCCCCCAATTGGTGGGTGCCAAGCACAGTTCCCTCAGCCGGGACTTGGAGTGGCAACGGCTGGCGGTGCGCGACGCCGTCCGCCCCGAGTTTCGTGTGTATACGGGCAACGACTTGGCCATCGATCTGATCCAGTGGGGCAGCGACTACTTGTTGGGGTTGTCGGCCTTCCATGTCGAAGCCTTCGCGGCCCGAGACCGCGCCTGGGAACTGGGCGACGGACGTTTCTTCGAATTGAACGACTGGCTGCAATACTTGGGCATGATTGCCTTCCGCGCCCCAGTGCCCGCCTACAAACACACCTGCGCCCAGTTCCTCAAGTTGCGGGGAGTTATTCCGTGCGACGCCCCTCACCCACGCGGAGCCCGGCGTCCCGACTCGGACCTCCCGCTTCTGGCCGACCTCGCGGCGCGCCTGGAGGCCCTGACGACCGAATTCGCCCACAGTTCAAACTCGTCAGCATCGGGAGACATCCACCAGAAAACCCGATAAGGTCTCCCGCGTGCCGGACATCGTTCTGTCCACCCTCAACGCGAAGTATCTCCACGCCTCCTTCGGGCTGCGCTGCCTCATGGCCAATTTGGGGCAGCTACAGTCGCGGGCTAAAATCCTGGAGTTCGACATCAACCAGCGTCCGTTGGAGATCGCCGAAGCCCTGCTGGAGGCTGCCCCAAAAATCCTCGGATTGGGCGTCTATGTCTGGAACGCAGGCCCAACGCTTGAACTGCTCGGCATCCTCCGCCGCCTGCGTCCCGACCTCAAGGTCGTGCTTGGAGGGCCCGAGGTGAGCTATGAATGGGACCAGCAGCCGATCATCGGACTGGCCGATCATGTGATCACCGGCGAGGCCGACCTCGCCTTCGCCTCACTCTGCCAAAACCTGCTGTCAGCAACCGACCCGCGACCGCCCAAGCTCATCGCCGCACCCGTGCCCGATGTGGCGGCCTTGGCGCTGCCCTACGATCTTTACGACGCACGGGACATCGAGCACCGGGTGGTTTACGTCGAAGCTTCTCGGGGGTGCCCCTTCACTTGCGAGTTCTGCCTCAGCTCCCTGGAGATCCCCGTGCGGCAATTCCCATTGGATCCCTTTCTGGTGGCGATGCAGCAACTCCACGACCGAGGCCTGCGCCGCTTCAAATTCGTCGACCGGACCTTCAACCTGAACCTCGCCACCAGTCGGCGGATCCTTGAATTCTTCCTCGAACGGCTGAGCCCTGAACTCTTCGTCCATTTCGAAATGATTCCGGACCGCCTTCCGGCAGAATTACGCGAGTTGATCGCCCGATTCCCGGCGGGAACGCTGCAGTTTGAAGTGGGAATCCAGACCTTTGATCGGCAGGTCGAGGCCCGAATCAGCCGACGTCAGAACCACGATCGACTCTCCGACAACTTCCAATGGCTCCGTCAGCACAGCGGTGTTCACTTGCATGCCGACCTCATTGTGGGTTTACCCGGCGAAACCCTGGAGTCCTTCGGACAAGGCTTTGATCGATTGGTCGGACTCGGGCCCCAGGAAATTCAGGTTGGTATTCTCAAGCGCCTGCGTGGGACCCCCATCATCCGGCACGATGCGGAGTGGCAGATGATTTACAATCCCCATCCGCCTTACGAGGTGCTCTCTACGCGCACCATGAACTTCGGCACGCTGGCCCGCTTGCGACGCTTCGCTAAGTTTTGGGACCTCTTCGGCAACAGCGGTAATTTCGTGGAGAGCCTTCCCATGCTGTGGGCTTCCGGTCGCAGGCCCGCTCCAGCCAACGGCGGATTAAACCCGGAGCAATCCCCAGTGGGTGATGTGCTCACAGTCGCTGTGCTTCCGACGGGTTTATCCGTAAGAGATTCCGAGGCTGAATCTCCAACCCAGCAGAACTCTGCAACAGCGGGCTCGCCCTTTGAGGCCATCCTCGCTTGGAGCGATGGGCTCCATGCACAGGGTGTGAAGGGCCACGGTATCGCCCTGCCCCGGCAATACGAACTGCTGTGGCGCTGGTCGGTGGAGGTGTCTGGGATTCCCGCCGAAGTGTTCGGGCCCGCACTGGCGCGTGATTACCGTCGCCCGGGTCGAACCGACCTGCCCACTTGGTTGATCCCATTTGCCGGTTCCGAAGCAACCTTTCGCCGCCCTGCCCGTCTGCCCCGCCGACAGTCGCGGCACCTTGGGGCTCCGAGCCAATCCTAGCACTGGGAGTGCAGCGACCCAGCCTCGGGCTATTTCTGATCTCGCCCACCCGAATTAGCCGAGCGGGACCACCGGACGGTACCAGTTGTCGCGCTGGACCGGCTCGAAACCCAATTCTGAGATCAACCGCTTCATGTCGGAAACTCCCATGCGGAAAGTCGTGCCCGCCGAGCTGACCACGTTTTCCTCGATCATAATCGACCCCAAATCATTGGCACCATGGAGCAAGGCCACCTGCCCTACCTCGGGTCCTTGGGTCACCCAGGAGCTCTGCACACTGGGAATATTATCGAGGTAAATCCGGGCCAACGCCTGCATGCGCAGGTACTCATGGGAACCCACGGTCGTGGCCTTCAGAACGGTGTTCTCTGGCTGGAACGTCCAAGCGATGAACGCCGTAAACGCTCCGCCATTGAGCCGCCCCTGCTCCAGCGCCTCAGCATAAGCAACCGACCGTTCTGAGGGATTCGCTCCGGCTGTTAGGCGCCCCGAGTCTACCAAGCGCTGCAAGGACACATCCTGCTGAGCGCGAACCACCTCCAAGTGCTCGATACGCTCTTCGACCGTCTCCACATGGCCGAACATCATCGTCGCAGAACTGGCCAGCCCCAGTTTGTGAGCAACATCCATAACCCCCATCCACTGGGCGGTGTTGGCCTTGAGCGGCGCGATTCGCTGACGAACGCGATCCACGAGGATCTCACCGCCACCCCCGGGCAGGCTCCCCAAACCGGCCGACACGAAGTCTCGAAGGACCGTCTCGACCGGTTCATTAAAAAACTCTGAGAAGGCTACAAACTCGCTCGGACTGAACCCGTGAACATTAAATCCGGGGTACTTCGTGCGAACATGGTGCAGTAAATCCAGATACCATTGCTTGGTCAGCTTCGGATGGTGACCGCCCTGCATGAGCATTTGTGTCCCACCCAGCGCCAAGGTTTCCTCGATCTTCCGGTCGAGTTCGTCGAGTGTGATGACGTAGGAGTCGGCATCTTTCTCTGTCCTCCAGAAGGCGCAAAACTTGCAGTAGACGTTGCAAACGTTGGTGTAATTGACGTTACGATCCACGATGTAGGACACGGTCTCCGCCCCGCGTCCAGCCAACGCACGCCCCCGGGCTAACCGACGACGACGATCCGCCAAAGCGCCCAACTCCGACAAGGGCAGCGAGTACAGAGCTAGTGCCTCCTGAGCATCGATCCGCCCCCCTTCCCAAACCCCCTGAAGCAGAGCATCCCGTGAAGAATCCAACACCATGTCCGGAGCCTACGCCCGAACCGCCCGAGGACAAGCAAACCCAGTTTTCCTAAGGAACTCTGGGAGGGGCAGTTGGCGGCTTTACCCGGGAGAGGCTTCCGCTACGATTTGGGTCGATGCCCTTGCCCGCGTTGCTGATCACCGCTTTATTGATGGGCCTCCTTGCCCAAACCGGTTTAGCCAAGCAGGGAATGCCTTCCGGAAATCGGCACCCCGGCATGAGCGGAGCCTCGGCCGCCATTTTTCTCGATGCCGGCCGTGTGGTGGTTGCCAGCGATGAGGACAATCGGTTGCGCGTGTACGACCCATCGACCAGTCAGCCGGCGATCACGGCGTGGGATGCCTCGCCTTGGCTACACCTCAGCGGCCGCAATCTGGAATGTGACTTGGAGGGGGCTGCGCGGGTGGGGAATCGGATTTATTGGATCGGCTCCCATGGCCGCAATAAAGACGGCAAGTACCGCTCCAACCGGCACCGCTTTTTCGCCACCGAGGTGACGGAGACGCCCCAAGGCCCCCAACTGCGCATCATCGGGACTCCCTGCTCCACCTTGGTCACTGCCCTACTGACCAACGCCGCATTGGCTTCGCTCCATCTGGACACCGCGGCGGCGCTGCCTCCGGATTCCAAAGGAGGGCTCAGCATCGAAGCGCTCGCAGCCCGACCCGACGGCTCCCTATGGATTGGATTCCGTGGTCCGCTCGCCAAGGGAAAGGCCTTACTTATGCCCTTGTTGAACCCCAATGCGGTTCTGGAAGGACATGCCCCGCATTTCGGCCCTCCGACCCGTCTGGATTTGGACGGACGCGGCCTGCGAGACATGGCCTGGACGGGCTCTGAATGGATCCTGGTTGCCGGGGCGACCGGGGGGGAGCAGAAGGGAACGCGGATCTTCCGCTGGAGTGGCGAGGGCCGTTCACCCAGCACTTTGGACCTACCTGGCCTCAAGAACTTGCACATCGAAGCCGTCGCCGTGCCCTCAGAAAAACCGGTTCGCCGACTGCTCCTGTGCAGCGACGACAGCAACCTCACCTCCATCGGCACCCCATCGTTCCGCAGCTACTGGATTGATCTGCCATCCGCCACTGAAGCAGGCGCCTCGGGGCACTGAGGGCTTCACTGAGATTGCTCCAAGGAGGGATGACCCCTCTGGTCATGGATGGGGAGAAAACCTCTGCTAGAGCAACCGACCCTGGCCGGTTCGAGCCATGGTAAGCCCCAGCTTGCGGTAGGCCTTTTCGGTGCAAATACGGCCTTGAGGAGTGCGCTGGATATAGCCTTCGAGAATCAGGTAAGGTTCATACACCTCTTCGATCGTGTCAGGCTCTTCACCGACCGCCACCGCCAAAGAACTCACCCCGACAGGGCCGCCGGCAAACTTCACAATCACCGACTCGAGGATGCGCGTGTCCATCTCGTCGAGACCGTCCTTGTCGATCTCCAAGATCTCGAGGGCCTTGTTGGCAATCTCTTCGGTGATCCGACCATCGGCGCGGACCTGCGCATAATCACGCACCCGTCGCAGCAGGTTCCCCGCAATACGAGGCGTGCCCCGGCTGCGGCGGGCAATCTCCATGGCACCCTGTGGCTCGGTGTCCACGCGCATTAAGCCAGCACACCGTTGCACAATTCCCTGCAACTGTTCGGCCGTGTAGTAGTCGAGCCGTTCCCGAATGCCGAAGCGGGTCAGGAGCGGGGCACTGAGCAGGCCACTGCGCGTGGTGGCTCCGATCAGCGTGAAGCGCGGGAGGCTCAAGCGAACGCTGCGGGCGTTGGGCCCTTGGTCGATGATGATGTCGAGTTTGAAGTCCTCCATCGCCGGATAAAGGTACTCCTCGATGGTCTTCTGAAGACGATGAATCTCATCAATGAAGAGCACATCCCCTTCGGAAAGATTGGTGAGCAAACCCGCCAGATCGGCAGCCTTTTCAATGGTCGGACCGCTCGTGGTACGCAGGGTCCCTCCCATGGCACCGGCCAAAATGTTGGCAATGGTGGTCTTTCCCAGACCCGGGGGGCCGCTCAAGAGGATATGATCCAGCGGCTCTTTACGGCGCAGCGCCGCCTCAACAGCGATTTCCAGCCGCTCCTTCACCTTGGCTTGACCGGTGAAATCGGCAAAAGCAGCAGGCCGCAGCGCCACCTCCAGGGTGGCATCCGCCTTGTTCAGTGAAGTCAGCGCGCGCTCGGCCATGCGCCCTCAAGTGTGGGACTCCCGGCACTCCGGGCGAGGAGTTTTGCGGGAATCCTCTCCCTTTTCCCAAGAGGGCAGTTGAGTGAACGGTCACCAAATCCACGAAAGCCCACACATTGCGCTGAACACCCACCCCCCTTCGGACGTCCGATCCGGGCATCCGGGATTGTCCAAACCACTGCTCCATGGCAGGAATACGGGTGGAATAGCATTTCGATAGGATTTGGTTGCCGTGACGTTTGAACACCTACTGCGGAAGAACGCCCTTCTTCCCGAAGACAAGATTGCCGAAGCCAAACACTTGGAGGCCACGGAAGGGCTGCGCCTAGACCGGGCGGTCGTCCAGCTCGGCTTGCTGACCGAGCGAGCGGTCCTAACCCTGATGGCCGAGCAGCTTCAGTTGCCGCTGCTCGATTTGTCGGCCACAGAAATCCCTTCTGACATCCTCCAGTCACTAACGACCAAGGTGGTGTTCCGGAAGCGCATCGTCCCTATCGCCCGCGAAGGCAACACCTTGCGAGTGGCTACTTGCGATCCCTTCGACCTCTACGCGATGGACGATGTGCGGATGACGACCGGACTTCAAATCGACACCGTCTTGGCCACCAAGGACGACATCGAGAAGCTCATCAAGACCCACTATGGTCTGGGCGGCGACACCCTGGATGAACTGGCAGCCAACGACGACGAACCCAGCGGCCCCGTGTCCAGCGGCGGTGACGATTTGCTGGAGATGGCCCAAGAGGCGTCGGTCATCCGACTGGTCAACGAGATCATCGTCGAGGCGGTGAACGAACGGGCCAGCGATATTCATATCGAGCCCTACGAGCACCAGATGGCCATTCGCTACCGCATCGACGGTATCTTGCACGAGGCCTCGGTACCGCCGCAAATGAACCGCTTCCAGGCGGCGATCATTTCGCGCATCAAGATCCTGGCTAATCTGAACATTGCTGAGCGGCGCGTCCCCCAAGACGGCCGAATTAAGTTCAACGTGGGCGGGCGGCAAATCGACGTCCGCGTCTCGGTCATCCCCATGCTCTTCGGTGAGGGCGTCGTCATGCGTTTGCTCGACAAAGCCAATGTCCTTTTCACCCTGCCCCAGCTCGGCATGGATCAGGAGACTTACGGCCGATTCCGAGGCCTGATCGAACGCCCTCACGGGATCGTTCTGGTGACCGGCCCTACCGGCTCCGGCAAGACCACCACACTCTACGCATCGCTCAACGAAATCGTGGGACCAACGCTCAAGGTGCTGACCGTCGAAGACCCGGTTGAATACCACCTCCAGGGCGTCAACCAGATCCCCGTCGACCACAAGGTGGGCATGACCTTCGAGGCGGGCTTGCGCGCGATCCTGCGTCACGACCCGGACGTGGTGATGATCGGAGAAATTCGCGATTTCGAGACCGCCCGCGCTGCCATTCAGGCGTCGCTGACCGGGCACCTCGTGCTCTCCACGCTGCACACCAACGACTCCGCCTCAGCAGCCACACGCCTCATCGACATGGGGGTGGAACCCTTCCTCATAGCCAGCAGTCTGGCCGGCGCCATGGCGCAGCGCCTAGTCCGCAAGATTTGCTCTAAGTGCCGTGTCCCCTACGAGCCAGATCGCACCAAGTTTCCCCGAGATTTCTCAATGGCACCCGGAGAGCAACTCTTCCGGGGCGAGGGCTGCGATCACTGCCGAAAAACCGGCTACCGGGGACGTTCGGGTCTCTACGAATTGCTGTGCATCGACGAAGAAATTGCTCAGATGATCGTCGCCCGCGAATCGGCTCCAAGAATCATTCAATCCGGGCGCCGCACCGGACTCCGACTGCTCCGCGAGGATGGGTGGCTGAAGGTCCGCCAAGGCGTCACCTCATTGGAAGAGGTCCTCACCTGCACGGCACTCTGAATTGGTTATGCCCAAGTTTCGCTACATCGCCCTCAACGCAGACGGACGACAAGTCTCGGGCCAACTCGAGGCCGAAGGAGAGGCCGCCGCGGTGCGGATGCTGAGTGAACGTCAACTCTTCCCCGTCAATATCGCCTCGGCCGATGCCTCGCGTTCCAAACGCAGACGGGTCTCGAGTCGCGACATCGGCATGATGTATGGCCAATTGGCCGACTTGATCGGATCGGGCGTACCCATGCTGCGGGCGCTGGATTCGCTCATCCGTTCCACGGTCCATAGTCAGCTCAAGGCCATCCTCAAGGAGGTTCGGACTGCGGTTGCGGATGGCCAGACTCTCACCGACGCCTTGCGCAAGTTCCCGGAGGTGTTTCCGCCACTCCATACCTCGATGGTCCAGGCCGGCGAGCGAGCCTCTTTTTTGGAGGACGTCTTGCGCAGTCTTTCTGAGTTCCTCGAACGCCTCGACGAACTCCGGGCCAAGGTCTTGGGAGCCATGATCTACCCGGCCCTGCTCTCGGCACTCGGTGCCACGGTCATGGCCGGCGCCCTCATCTTCTTCGTTCCAAAATTCGAACCTCTGCTGGCCGGCGCACAAAAGCCCCTGCCCACCGTGCTGTTGTTCGGAGCCAGCACCATACTTCGGAGCTACTGGTACATCGTGGCCTTAGTGCTCGCCGGATTGGTCGGCGGCCTCATTTCGGCCATGAGTAAAGAGTCCTCCCGACGCACTTTGGAAATCTGGCAACACCGGGTCCCCGTGGTGGGCTCTGCCCTCAAGATGCTCGCGATCACCCGCTTCTGCCGTATTCTTGGAACCATGCTCGCCAATGGTGTCCCCATGTTGGGTGCGCTCAAGATTGCCAAAGATGCCACCGGTTCGCGGCTGCTCGGTGAAAAAATCGCCATCGCTGCGGAGAGCATCCGCGATGGTAAATCTCTCTCCGGCCCGTTGTCGCAGGGCGGTCTCTTTCCCGATCAAATTATGGCCATGATCACCGTGGCCGAAGAATCGAACAAACTCGATAAAGTGCTGCTCCAAATCGCCAACACGGTCGAACGACGCACCAACCAGCAGGTAGACCAATCCGTGCGCCTCATTGAGCCGGTCATTCTCTGCCTCGTTGCAGCAGGTATCGGTTTCTTGGCCCTAGGGCTGCTGTTGCCCATCTTCACCCTGGCGGGCTCACTCGGAAAACACTGAGCGCCTCGACAACGGTTCCGGGATTTGGCCACTCTTCACACACACCCTTTCGGAGAACTTCGGCCCCCATGAACAACACCTCGCCATGGCATCGATCGACCGGCACCGCGCCGCTCACGCGCCGTGAATTTCTCTGGCGTTCCGGGGGCGGACTCGGCGGTGTCGCGCTGGCCTCTCTCCTCAATCAGGACGCCCTGTTAGCCGCCGCGGCGTCGCCCAGTTCCAAGGCTCCCCCCACACGCCCACGGGCCAAGCGGGTGATCCAACTCTTCATGGCCGGAGCCGCAAGCCATGTCGATCTCTGGGACTACAAACCCTTCCTCGAAAAACACCACGGAGAGAAATGGGATCCCGGCGA
>JBDKKQ010000171.1:0-8271 GCA_039796015.1 Verrucomicrobiota bacterium | reverse complement strand
TTCCGCGCGACAAAGCCGTCGATGCGTTGAATCGGTCGCTGCATCAGGAGTTGACCCAGTTCATGATCCAGGATCCCGCTAACATCGGTCGATGCCTGCACCTCATGACCATTAGCAAAGCCCTCGAGAGGATCGCTGATCACGCCAAAAATATCGCCGAAGAGGCGGTGTACCTCTATGAAGCACGGGATATCCGGCATGCTGCATTCGCGGGGCCTTTGGATCTCTGAGCTTCTACTGAACGCGGTCCTGGGATCGGGGATTCTTGCGGGATTTTCTTCTGCAAGAGTTGGGTCGATCGCTCGTCGCGGAGCTCAACTGGATTTGCTCCTCGGTCGCACGCGGGGTATTGCCAAAAGAATTTGTCCGGCAATCACTCCTCTCCCCACTGCAGTGTTCTCTCTGAGCCGGTTCTTGAGTGGGCGGTCTGGGTGCGGTGGCCAGTCCGGTGGTCAGTTCGGTGTCCCATGCCTTGGGGGATTGATTGCAAAGGAATCCTGCATCGTTGACCCCGGGGATTCCTGTCCCTAGGCTGGCAAAGCTGTCATCGGAACGCGGGCCCTGACGTGACTTCAGTCGGGGCTTTTTGCTGTTCACGGTGGGCGTTTATCCATGGCAAACGTGATTCTCGTCGGCGCTCAATGGGGCGACGAAGGCAAAGGCAAGATCATCGACGTCCTCACCGAGCAATCGGAAGTGGTCGTCCGCACTCAGGGTGGCAATAACGCGGGCCATACGGTCTTCGTGGGCAAGGACAAGTACGTCTTGCACCTGATCCCCAGTGGGATCCTCCGCTCAAACAAGGTGTGCGTGATCGGCAATGGCGTGGTCATGGATCCCGTGGGGCTGGTTAAAGAACTCGATGGGCTCGCCAAGCTGGGTGTTTCGGTGACGCCCGCCAATTTCCGCATCTCCGAGACCGCGCACGTGGTGTTCCCGTGGCACCGCGAACTCGACGGAGCCCGTGAGGCCCAGAAGGGGGACAACAAGATTGGCACCACCAAGCGTGGCATCGGCCCGACCTACGGCGACAAGGTGGCCCGTGTGGGATTCCGCGTGTTGGACTTGGTAAACCAAGAGCGTTTCCCGGCCAAGCTGCGCGAGCGGTTGGATGAGAACAATGTGCTCATTCAGTCTCTCGGAGGGACCCCGCTCAATTACGATCAGGTGCTCGCCGAGTACACGGCCGCGGCCGATCGGTTGCGCCCGTTCGTCACCAACACGGTGGTGTTTCTCCATGAGGTGTCCCAACGGGCCGGAAACATCCTCTTCGAGGGAGCCCAAGGCACCTTCCTAGACATTGACCACGGCACCTATCCTTTCGTGACGTCGTCGAACACGACTTCTGGCGGTGCTTGCACGGGTTCCGGAGTTCCTCCGAACCGGATGGACAAGGTGATCGGCGTGCTCAAGGCCTACACCACCCGCGTCGGTGGCGGACCGTTGCCGACCGAGAGTGCCGAGGTGAGCGATCTCCTGCACGGCATGGGGCGCGAGTTTGGTTCCACAACCGGCCGAGCCCGTCGTTGCGGATGGTTCGACGCCGTGGCCACCCGCCACGCGACCATGGTCAACGGCATCGACGAACTGGCCATCACCAACATCGATGGTCTGGATTCTTTGAAGACGTTGCAGGTCTGCGTTGCCTACCGGGCCGACGGTCAGACGTTGCGACATTTCCCGGCTGACCATGAGGTGCTGGCTCGGTGTGAGCCGGTGTACGAGACCTTCCCTGGCTGGCAGACCTCGACCGAAGAGATCACCCGTTGGGAAGACCTTCCGGTCAACTGCCGCAATTACCTGCTGGCCATTTCTCAGATGACGGGCGCTCGCCTAACCATCGCTAGCGTGGGTCCCGCCCGCGCGCAGACCATGTTCCTTTGAGGTTGCTCGTGAGCGCCGAGCCCAAGCTGTCCGCGGCGGCACAAGCCAATTTGCCGACCCATGTGGCCGTCATCATGGACGGCAATGGGCGGTGGGCTAAGCAGCGTGGGTTGCCGCGGGTCGAAGGGCACCGCAATGGCGTGGAATCGGTTCGGACCATTGTCCGTGCCGCCGCTGAAGTGGGCATCAAGTACCTGACGCTCTACGCATTTTCGGTGGAGAACTGGAACCGGCCGAAGGATGAGGTGGATACGCTCATGAAGTATCTGGCGCGCTTCCTGAAGAACGAGATTGGTGAACTCAATCGCAACAACGTCCGATTGGAGGCCATTGGGCAAATCTGGCGTCTGCCGGAGGCCGTGCAAGAGCAGTTGGCCAAGACCCGGGCTGCCTTGGCTAAGAACAACGGTCTGACGTTGATTCTGGCCTTGAGCTACGGCGGGCGAACCGAGTTGATCGAGGCCACGAGGGCTATCGCCGAGAAGGTGAAAACGGGCGCCCTCGATCCGGCGGAAATCAACGAGCGCGTCATCTCCGAGCACCTCTATACCCGCCATTGGCCCGATCCCGATTTAATGATCCGCACCAGCGGCGAGATGCGCATTAGCAACTTCTTGTTGTGGCAGTTGAGCTATGCGGAGTTCGTTATTACGCAAACTTTGTGGCCGGAGTTTCGCAAAGCCCACCTGTGCGAGGCGTTGGAAGAATACTCCCGACGGCACCGCCGTTTTGGCAGTGTGTGAGACTTGGCAGTGTTTGAGCCCTCTTGGTTGGGCTGAAAATCACCGTCCCGTGCGATCCGGCCTGGGGCATCGTAGCAGCAGCGGTCGTGCATCCTGAGGGTTGGATTTGCGCGGGTACCCGTTGTTGTCGATGAGGAGCCAGACGTTGTCTGCATCCACGCTCAGGCCTTCGAAGAACCCGTACGGCAGCAAGTGCTGGTAGGCGTACTTGGGGTCCATTTCGATGGGGAAATAACTGAAGCAAAGCCGCACCGCGTGGGTGTGTGGGTTGATGCACAGCACCCGCCGGTGTTCACGGCACAAAGCCCAGAGTTCCCCGTCGAACCAGCACAGGTCGGTGTAGTGGATGTCGTCACCGGAGGCTCCGGGGGGGCGGGGCTGAAAATCGCTCACGACCCGGAGTGTCTTGCGGTCGATTTCAAGGATGCGCCCGGTGTCCCGCTCGTTGGCCACGTAGAGAAAGCGGTCGCCGACTGCCACACCTTCGAAGGAGGCATTCCGGTCGGTCTTGCTGAACCATCGGGAAGCCGGAGACCAGTCAATGGGCAGGCGCTCGAGCGGTTTACCGGGGGCTGATTGCTTGAGGATCCAGCGCGAATGTTCTTCGCTCAGAAAGAGGGCTCCGGTGCTGTCGATGCCAATCCCTTCAACATCCCACGGCAAGTCTCGACCAGGTGTCAGGGGTTCAAACAAAGAAGGGGACAGGCCTGCGTAGGGAACTAGCACGGCTTCGGTGCCAGAGCTGGGGAACTGGATTTCAAAGAGTCCGGTTTCTTTGTCGTTGACCGTGAGCATTCGACCGTCGGGCAAGCGGACGAGGGCCGAGGCGTCAAAACGCCCGCCGGGCGGGGTGAGGGTCCAAGATTGAGCCACCGAGAGGGGCTGGGTTCGGGTGGTGGAGCCAACCGGGTTTTTTGCCGAGGAGCAGCCCGTCCAAAGGCTGGCCAGGAGGCCGATCAAAGTGAGGATCCGTTTCAACGCGACGACCTTAGTTGAGGCGGGTGTGAAAAGCAGGAGGAAAACCGTTTTACAGGCCGCCGATCCTCAGTACGGTTTCGCCGTTAGGTCACCAATCCGTAACATGACGCACTCCTTACCTTCGTCTGGCCTGGAACCGGGCATTCTCCAGCGTTCTTCGCTGTATCGGGAGTTTCTTGCCGAGAAGGATGAAATCCTGAAGCACAAGTGGATTGAGTCGGAGAAAGTGGGTTACGATATCGGGTTCGAGGCGGCCTTGGTGGATTGGATCACCAAGCACCGTGCCAGTTGGCGACGCGCTCGTACCTCGGGAACTCTCACCTGAAATTGCTCACCTGTGTCTGCAAGCCTCTGTGGAGCGTCTAGCGGCCAGGTCTGAGTCTCTCTTCGGATCATGAATTCCATGCTTCTCGATTCGGCAGCCCTTCAGCGAACGCTGGCGCGCATGGCTCATGAGATTGCCGAAGCCAATCCGGATGCCGGATCGTTGGTGCTGGTGGGGATCCAACGGGGCGGGGTGCCGGTGGCCCTTCGATTGGCCGCTGAATTGGCCCAGGTGTTTGGGCGAACTGTCCTGTGCGGCACGATTGATGTGACGTTCTACCGCGACGATCTCAACCAACGGACGGCGCCGGCGGTGCATCCGACCGAAATCCCGGGCGATATCCAGGGCAAGACGGTGGTGTTGGTCGATGATGTCTTCTTCACTGGGCGAACGGTGCGTGCGGCCATGGATGCGCTTCATGAGTTTGGGCGTCCGAGTCGCGTGCAGTTGGCGGTGGTGATTGATCGGGGGCATCGACAACTCCCGATTCGTCCGGATGTGGTCGGCAAAGAAGTGGCCACTTCATTGCGGCAGTCCGTGCTGGTCCGTTGCTCCACTGGGGGCGAAGAAGACGGTGTTTTTGTGCGCGAAACTCTGGCATCTTCGGCCGTCCAACCTGCGTCATGATCTGGAACCGTAAACACTTGCTCGACCTTCAGAGCCTTTCCGCTGAAGAAATCATTCACTTGCTGGATACGGCGCGTGAGTTCAAGGCGGTGGGGCAACGTTCTATCAAGAAGGTGCCGGCGCTGCGCGGTAAGACGGTGGTGAACTTGTTCGTCGAGCCGAGTACCCGTACGCGCATTAGTTTTGAATTGGCTGCGCTGCGCTTGAGCGCCGATGTGATTAATTTTTCGGCGGAAGCCAGCTCTCTGAGGAAGGGCGAGACGCTCAAGGATACGGCCCGGAACTTGGAGGCACTGAATGCCGACATCATCATTTTGCGGCATGGGGCGAGTGGGGCACCTCACTTTTTGGCGCGGTTCTTGGGGGCCCATGTCTTGAATGCGGGGGACGGTGCTCATGAGCATCCGACTCAGGGGCTTTTAGATATTTTTACGATCCGGGAAAAGAAGGGGCGGATCGCTGGGCTGAATGTGACGATTCTGGGGGATATCCTCTACAGCCGGGTGGCGCGTTCGAACATTTGGGCGCTGACCAAGTTGGGTGCGAACGTGACTTTGTGTGGTCCGCCGACGTTGGTGCCGAAGTTGTTTGAGTCGTTTGCTCCGAATGTCCGGGTGACGTGGAATATCGATGAGGCGCTTCGAGACGCCGATGTGATCAATTTGCTGCGCATCCAGCATGAGCGGCAGAAGGCGTCGATGTTTCCGAGTACGGGTGAGTATGCGGCGTTGTTCGGGCTGAACACGGCTCGTATGGCCAAGGTGAAGCCGGATGCGTTGATTATGCATCCTGGGCCGATCAATCGGGGGGTGGAGATTGCGAGCAGTATCGCGGATGGGCCTCAGTCGGTGATTCTGGAGCAGGTGACCAATGGGTTGGCGGTCCGCATGGCGGCGCTGTATTTGGTCAATGGGGGTGCGTCGCTTCAGGTGGCGGCTTGAGGGGATCGGAGTTCTGGTCGGTCTGCGGTGGGGCGCCGCGGAATCGATCCTGCGCTCGCAGGTAAGCTCGGGGGAGGATCAGCCATTGCGCTGCGCGCAGGTTTTTTTGTGGATCGCTTCCAATGCTCGCTCCGGATCGATCCCGCTGCCGCTTCGATGAGGTGCCATGCCAGTGGGGGAAGGTGAAGGGGACTCTGATCCATCAAGCGGCTTAAATTTCGGATGTAGATGCGGGGGGCGGGTTGTCGGTGGGGCTCAGCGGCCGCTTCGACAAGGTTGCTGCTGCCGTGGCTCTGTTGCTAGGTCACCTTGGGCTGTCGCGCCCACGGGAAGTCAAGATGGTTCAATATTGATTCCTCGCTACTTTCAATGGGTAGCAGCAGCTCCCAAGATGGAGAAGCGACTTCGAGGTTTTTGGTCCCAACCGGGATTGATCCTAGGCGTCGGCAGCAATTGCTTCGGTGCTCGTGAGAAGCGTCCAGGTTGCGTCAAGGAGTTAAGAAACCGCATAAAACCCTCAATTTCTGGGGGTTACGTATCGAAAGCTCGGAGACTTCTCAATCCAGGCGAGATCGTCGTTCCCACCTTCCAAACTTCTGGTCTTGCAGGTCTTCAAGGCAATGGGACCTCCCAGTTGCTGGGAGCCACTGGCCGTCGGGGACAACCGATCTCGACGGTCAACTCACTGAAAACAGCGAAGAACCAAAATTCCTCCGTCTACCTGTGAGTGGGCCAAAAATAATTAACGGTCCATAAAAAGCTAAAAAAAGGGGATAGATGCCCCAAAATGGCTGTGAAAATCTCAATAACCGCGTGTTTCCCATCGAGTTGTGTGGGTAATCTAAAACCAAAAATTGACAAAAAAGATTGACTAAAATGAACACTGATCTTATCAAATAAAACTACCCCGATGAGATATCATCAACACCCTTGGAATCTGCGCCGAATTTTCGGTCGGCAGTTTGAGGGGTGTGTTGGTCGCCGGTCGCGGCCCGAAGCACGCATCGCCGCCCGGATGATCCCCGCCCAACCCTCGCGCTGGACCTTCCGCGGGCAGGGTGACGTCTACATGCCGACTTGCCGACTTGCCGACTTGCCGACTTGCCGACTCTAGCGGGACTGTCGGAGATCACCTTGTTTGGGTTAGGCGGAATTGAGGTTGCGTTTTTACAAGGCATCCACGGAGCTGGCAGAAACACCTCTGTCCAAAATCTGGCGGAATCTGGTAATGGAAGGAGAAACGTATGATGCGAAAGGATCATGCTATAACCGGATTGCCAGAACAATGGACCAAGTTATGGAGTTGGTATGCCATCTCCGTCGCGTTAATCCTCCTAACCGCTGGCGTGGCGAAATCGAGCGGAATCCAACAATCTGCTGCATTCCTCTCAAAACCCAACAGTATAATTACATTATTCTCCAACCGGCACTTGTTCTGGGGTATATCAATTTTGGAAATCGGCGTAGGAGCTTTGCTTCTGACAAGAGTTCTGACATTGTTAAAAAAGATGAAAACAATCTTTTGGATATCGAGTCAATTTGCAATTTATCGCATCGGCTTATGGTTGATTAGTGAACCAGAACCTTGCAAGTGTTTTGGTGATTTATTTCGGTGGATTGGAGCGAGTGATGACTTTATAAGGGCAGTCACGATCGTGTCGTTAATGTATATGCTGATTCCTAGTGGGATGTTTTGGGTGTTCAGCCTTACAAAAGCATTCAGCAAAAAATTCGGCGGTACCGCATGAAAAAAATCTCATTCACAAAATTGATGATATCTTTGCTCCGCATTCTTATTATATGTGGATTCACCCCGCTTTTCTCATCAGCGGAATCCGGATTAAGGATCAACGGAAAAGTCTCCCATCTCGCTCTTGACGATGATGGCAATCCTTATGGAGTGACTAATGGTCAATATCGATTCCAGATCGATATTGGTCGCAACGGTTGTTGGCTAATGCAATGTTCTGACCTCAACGACATACATCAACGTTCTGCAGTTGGCTACGATGGAACCAATCTATTGGAGATAAGATATATTTCGGGTTTCGTCGAAGATTTGGAGAACCCCACAAACTCCTATTCTATTCCTTTGGGGAGCGGGCCGATGAGATTGAATATCAGGGAAGGAGATGATTATCCTTATGGAGTCAATCCTGCCTTCCATTTTGTTTGGTATGCTATAATTGGTTCACATTATTGGACCCAAAAAACCAATTCGGTTCGCACTCCGCAGCCTCTTGATGCTCCAGTGACTATCCGAGCCTATACGGTAGTGGCTCAACCAAAATACCGTAACCAATGGCCCCATGTGTTGGAAGATGCTACGCTGTTTACAGACTTCACTGATATTCCAAAATATCCCCCAGGTGTTCCAGTTCAGACAGACGAAGAGATGGATGCGAATGCCCGTATAAATGATCTAGAATTTATCAAACGAAGGAAATCAGGTGTAAAAGTTGGCAGTATAAAAACAGGCAGTGAAAAGCAATTTGCTCATTGGTCATTTCCGACTGAAATTATTGGCGAGCTTTCAAACTATGCCGGCGATGGATATCATAAACTAGATCAGATTTGGGTGCTTGCAAAGGCCACCATTGAAACTGTTGTCGAGATCGACAAGGTCTCTGGCATACCGAAATTTGAAGCTGGTGACATAGAGGTTAATGACTATCGATTCAGAAAAGTAGACGAAAGCTCTAGGTTTCCGTATCTGCATTATGCATTGAAAGATCGAATTATTCTAGAAAAGGATAATCCCAAACTCTTGGCT
>JBDKKQ010000170.1:0-6474 GCA_039796015.1 Verrucomicrobiota bacterium | reverse complement strand
TCAACGCTGATGTCGATGAAGGAGCTTCCCGACTGGATCAGTGACTTGCGTTGCTTCGGTGGGAGGGAACGTCTTAGTGCTGGCTCCAACCCCAACGACGGCTCAGGGGCCAGAAGACCCAACCGGATTTACCGACGATGCGCTCCTGGGGAAAATCTGGAACCGGCCACATCCGGGAGTCGGAGCTGTTCATCGTATTGTCACCGAGGCACAGCACATGGCCAGGCCGGACCGTCACCTCGGCCTTGGCATTGGGGAAATTGGGCGTGCTCTGCGTCATCGCCTCAAGGCGTGATTTTTGCTGGGCCCAGCGTCCATTCTGCGAGTCATCCGTGGTGGCGGCCGTAGCGTGGGTAAAACTCCGCCAAATCTTCAATTTTTCGTCACTAATGGAAGTGAGTTGCTGCGGTGCCGAGGCGTCGCGGCTGTGCAAAAGTTCGTACTCTGCCTCATGGGTCGAAAACCAACTGCCCTCGGCGAAGCCAATCCCATTCACGTGACCGGAGTAGCTGCTGGACACCGGATGCTTGGCCGGGTCGAAGCTGTAAACGTCCGCGAAACCGGGGGTCTTGGCATCTAGGCGCTGGCCGTTGATCACCACGTGCCGATCGTCTCCGATGCGGACGGTCTCGCCACCGAGAGCCACCAGGCGCTTGATGTAGTGGGTATTGGCAGTCATGCCGGGATGTTGCATCGACTTGAACACCACGGTGTCTCCACGACTCGGGTTCCGGAAATTGTAGGTGATCCGGTCGACCATGAGGCGGTCGCCGGATTTGACCCGGCAGCGGATGATTGGGTCCCCTTGTTTGAAGAAGCGCTGAGGTAGGCTGCCTTGGTCATTGGCCAGGCCCATGTGGCGCATGAAGTCGTTGGGCCCCTCGCTCATGGAGGTCTTGACGGTGTAGGTGCCCCGTCCGACCTCAACCTCGAAAGACTTGCGAAGGAAGCCGGTGATTCCGCCGGAACCCGACGAAGGCCTGACGCTTCCCAGTTCGCCATCCTGCTCGGCGATCACCTCGTAGTAGTGATAACCAAAGAGTGCCCATTCCACAGCCTGGACCGCTAGGTTTGGAACCGTCTTGCCAGTGTGGCGCAGATCTTCGCAGGTGATGCCGCTGAAGGTCGGTTGAGCCGATCCCGTGGGGATGGCCATGGGCTGGAAAAAGAATTGGCGGAAGGCAAACAGCACGATCCCCATGGTGAGGAGGCCTTCGACATTCTCGCGCATGGAGGCGTGCGGGTAGGCCATCAGCGAGGTCTGTGCTGTGGCTTCCAACCGGGTCATCGCTGCGGCGATGTCATCACGGGTGCCGCTCTTCTGCATGCTTTCCAGATGGCGGATGGATGCTTCCAACTCGGTGACGCGTGCCGGCGTCAGGAGATCCCGCTGATGATCCAGGATCTTCTGGGCTTGTTCGGCCAGGTGGCCCGCTTCCCGATAGCTTTTCCAGAATACGTAGCGGAATGGTGACATGCAGCGAAGGGAAGGTCCGGCAATTCGTCGCGGGGATCTAGTTAAAATCCAAGCTCTGCTCCTTGCAGAATGTTTCGGGCCCGGCCAGCAGCACAGTTTGCTTCCTAGGCGGCGTCGAATCCGACAGGGTTCACCGCAGTGAAGCTCTTGTTTTTAGGGGATATCGTGGGCGAACCCGGTCGGCGCGCAGTCCGAATGCTCCTAGAAGACTTGGTGCACCGCGAGGGAATCGATTTTGTCGTCGCCAATGGCGAGAACAGCGCTGGGGGCAACGGGATTACCGCAGGCATCGCCGGGGAATTGTTCAGCTACGGCGTGGATATCATCACGACCGGGGACCATGTCTGGGATCAGAAGGAGACGGCTTCGTTCCTCACGACCGAGTCCCGGGTGTTGCGGCCGGCCAATTATCCGCCGGGCGTGCCGGGCAATGGATCGATTGTCTGGAACAAACCCGGTTTGCCCCCGGTGGCCGTACTGAACCTTCAAGCGCGGACGTTCATGCCGCCCATGGAAAACCCGTTCTTGCTCGCCCAGTCCGAGGTGGCTCGGTTGCGAACGGCCACCAAAGTGATCCTCGTCGATTTCCATGGTGAGGCGACTTCGGAGAAGATCGCCATGGGGCGTATGCTCGATGGCTCGGTTTCGGCGGTGATTGGAACCCATACCCACGTGCAGACCGCCGACGAACAAGTCTTTCCGGGAGGCACGGCTTATCTGACGGACGCTGGCTTTACAGGTCCGCATGATTCGGTTCTGGGGCGTCAGGTGGAGCCAGTCCTGAAGCGGTTCTTGACGGGTTTGCCGCAACGCTTCGACGTCGCCAACGGACAAGTGCGTCTCCAGGGAGCCCTGGTGGACATCGATCCGGCGACCGGACGGGCTCAATCGATTGTCCGCATCTCGGAGTTGCTGGACTAATTTCGAGCGCCTCACCGAATTACTTGCCCGCCATGTCCCGCGTTTCAAAAACTCAGTGGAGCTTTGCTGGTGACCTGTTCCAAGAAACGGTTCAGAAGACGCCCGAGTCGGTGTCCGAGTTGACCCAGAAGCTGAAGAAACAGTTGGAGAGCGGATTCGCAGATCGGAGGGTGGCGGGTGAGGTCTCCAACCTCCGGCTTCAAAGTTCTGGCCATGCCTACTTTGTCCTCAAGGATGCCGGAGCCCAGTTGGCGTGTGTGATGTTCCGGGGGCAGGGCGGGGCGGGACGAGCGGCCCTCCGTGATGGGGCCCAGGTTATTTTAGGAGGCGACCTCACGGTTTATGAGCCTCGCGGCAATTATCAACTGCGGGTTAATACGGTGGAGGTTCAGGGGGTGGGGGCGCTGCAAGCTGCCTTCGAGCGGTTGAAGGAAAAGTTGGCGGCGGAGGGGCTTTTTGATGCGTCCCGAAAGCGTCCCATTGGCCGATATCCCACCCGGATCGGGCTAGTAACTTCACCGAGCGGTGCGGCCATTCAAGATGTCCTGCATGTGCTTTCACGACGGTTCTGTCCCGAGGTAATCCTAGATCCGGTGCGCGTGCAGGGGGCCGGAGCCGCTCAAGAAATTGCCGCGGCCATCGGTCGTCTGAACCGCTTTTCGCAATTGGGGCATCCGCTGGATGTCATTCTCGTCACCCGGGGTGGTGGGTCGCTGGAAGACCTCTGGTGCTTCAACGAAGAGGTGGTGGCCCGTGCCATTGCCGCCTCAGAAGTTCCGGTGGTTTCTGCGGTGGGTCATGAGATTGATTTCACCATCGCCGATTTCGTCGCTGATTTTCGTGCCGCCACGCCCAGCGCCGCCGCCGAAATCCTGACCCAAGATTGGGTGGACAGTCGTGAATTCGTGGAGTCGGCCGGTCACCGATTGGCGGTGCTGGCTCAGCGCCGGTTAATTCGTTCTCGGGATAGTCTGGAGGGCTCGCTTCGACGCTGGATCCGGGCGCACCCGAGGCGTCGGTTGGAGACTCGTTCTCAGCAGGTGGATGAAACGATAGAATCCCTGCGCCGCGTCGCGGCCCGTTCGGTACGGACTTGGGGGCGACTCTTAGAGGCACACCGCCAGCGAATGTTGGCACAGCGCCCTCGCATGCGGGTGAGGGCGGGTCAGCAGGAGTTGCTGCGCCTTCGATCTGCGTTGACGGTCCTGCCAGGTCGGAAATTACAGCGTCGACGGCAGCTTCTGGAGAGTTTGCTGGCACGCCTGCGGTTGCTTTCGCCTCAGAATGTTTTGAACCGAGGCTATTCGCTCACGCTCGATGCTGAGACGGGAGGCGTGGTCCGGGATGCAACAAGTTTGGTTTCCGGAAGACGCCTTCAGACCCGACTTCAATCCGGCGAAGTTTTCAGTGTGGTGACGCGGGTTTCCGGAGGCTCGATTTCCGAGCCGTCCACAGAGTCATCTCAGCCTTGAACTGCAGGCAGGTCTTGGGATTTCATTGGCACGAATTATCAAGATATCGTGAAACGCTTTTCCATTCATCTCCTCGCCGTTGCAGCGACACTCATTGCTGTCACGGCCGGATGCACCACCCACGGCAAATCCAAGGCTTCCCTGTCGATCGAGCAAATCATGGAAGACGGATTCAAGGGCAAGACATCTCTGAGCGCCCGCATCTCCAAGGGGCAGGGCAATGAGGATGACTTCAAGAAAATGGCGTTCCTGACCAAGGAATTAGCCCTCAACCACCCCCCGAAGGGCGACCTCTCCAGTTGGACCGAGAAGACCACAGCTCTCAAGGCCGCTGCAGACTCCCTCGCCGCCGGAAAGCCCGGTGCGCTGGATGGCTTCAAGACGGCCGTCAACTGCAAGGCCTGCCATTCTGTGCACAAGGGGGACTGATCGATCGGGACTCTTCTTTTTCGGCTTATCAATAAAGGGCTACCTCGTTTGGGGTGGCCTTTTTTGTGCCTAGAAAAAGCGATGAGGATCGCGAGTGCTTCTCAGCGAATTGCTCAGCGCTTCCTCAGGACGAAGGCATCGGCATCAAATTCTGCGGTGCCTGAATCGGCGCGCAGTTCGGCATGGAGGATGATCTCTCGCGGCGATGAGCCGTTCTCTCCCATGGGTCTGCCGGGCCTGCGGCGTCCGCCTTCGCCGCGAGCCGGAATCGAAATTTCGCGTTTCAGGAGGGTCCAGTCGGTGGTGCCGGTCACGCTTTGAAGTGAGGTGGATCCCTCTTCGAATCGTTCCCCTCTGCGCCCCCATTCCATGTCGAGGCAGGCCCCAAAGCCAGAAACCGATCGAGTGCGCACCCGGGCCTCCCATTGGTAAAGGCCGGGAGCCAGCAGAATTCGTTTTTGGAGTGACGTCCGGCTTTCGGCGGCAGAGGCGGTGATGCGAAAGACCGAGGTGCCCTCGTCGGTCTCGATCCGAGTTGCAGGGCCTTCTTGCTCAGGGGAAGGGGACGACCAATCGGCGAGGCGCATGCGACCCTCGTTGTCGAATTCGCCCGGCTGGGGTGGTTGGTAGCGCTGACCCGCAAAGGCGGCCATCCGCTGCCGGGTCCGCTGCAATGTGGAGTCCACCGCGCGTTGTACCGGCGGCAGTTCGGCTTCACGGCCCTCTAAAATGAGTCTCTCCCGGAGTCGGTATTGTGCGTTGCTGAACACCTCATCTACAAACTGCGGTCGGAACACGGTGTTGGTCAGCTCCCGCATACGATGACTCAGTTGATCGGCCATGGCCGGGATAGAAAAAAGCCGTTGGCCGAGGAGGCTGCTCAAGGGGGGAGTAAACGATCCCCGCGGGCTTCTCCAGAGCTGGTCCATCCCGTGCGGCATGAGTACCAAGCGGTCGGAAGCGGGCACATGGTACACCCGATAGTTGTTACGGTTCCGAAGGTAGCCATCCCAATCGTCTAGCAGGATTTGCAGTGCCCCGAGCGTGGCGATGCGATCGATGTCCAGATGGAGGGATACTTGTTGTAGGCGCTCGGCCGGATCTTGCACCGCGAGGGACTGACGCAGGGCAATGAGGTCCGACCAATCAGGAGCCCCCTCGCCGGAGTCTCGCTCAAGATTCGCGTCCAAGTCCGTGATGAATCCAGGGTCATAAAAATTGCCCTTCGACGACCCGAAATGCTGCTTCAGGAAGGCCTTGTCCCAGCCACCCTTGAGCACATAAATCCCCAAGTAGCGACCATTCAGGGAGACGAGGGCCCGAGTGGCCCTGGGTGTCGGCAGTCCTGACTGGATAAACATCTCCGAGGCCAATATTTCATCGAGACGCGAGGCGTCCTGAACCGAATTATTGAGGTGCAGCTTGCGATGCCCCTCACAGGTTTGTCCGTCCTGTAACTTGCCGAAGTTCAAGGTTAGGGCGGGGATATCATCCACGGCACGAAAGCTTCCGGCCGCCCCTTTGAGATGGATGGCAACATTGGTCCAGACTTGCCCACCGGCCCGCACGGTTGCTGAGGCATCCGGATCGTTTTCTCGGTTCCAGGGACCACCCGATTTGCGGAGTTTGGCTAGATCGGCTCGGCGTACCTGAACCTCCCAATGCAGCACCGGCCCGTCGAAGAGGGGTTCCCGGCGGATCTCGACTGGGGCGGTGATTGGGTAGACCGGGGCACTGGCGATGCCTGGTAGCAGACCCAGAGGGAAACAGAGGAGCAGACCGGTCATCATGAACGGCCGGAATGGGCACCGGGTCTCGGTGATGCGGTCGGCTGGCGTTTTCAACAGGGGATAAGTCGATTTAAACAAAAGCCCCGCCGGAGGGGCGGGGCTTTGATTTTATGCTTCAGACTAAGGCTTCTTCGCCTTCCAGGAAGCCATTGAGCTGCCGTAGACGCGTCGGGTGCCGCATTTTGCGGAGTGCCTTGGCCTCGATTTGACGAATGCGCTCGCGGGTCACCTTGAATTGCTTGCCCACCTCTTCGAGGGTGCGGCTGTAGCCGTCCAAAAGGCCAAACCGCAGCTCCAGTACCTTGCGCTCGCGTTCGGTCAGGGAGTCTAGCACGTCGGCCAGCTTCGCTTTCAGCAAGCTGTAGCTGGTCATGTCGGACGGGTT
>JBDKKQ010000169.1:0-6761 GCA_039796015.1 Verrucomicrobiota bacterium | reverse complement strand
GGAGTCGACGCCGTGGCCGCTCTCATGGCGCTGGGAATTAAACCGATCGAAGCACATGATTCAGTCCGAGCGGCCCTGGCCATACTGGGGGCAGAGGCCACGGTCGAGCAGTTGATCCGGGCTAGCCTGCGTCGCAATGCCTGAATCGATGAAGCCCACTTCCCACTCCAAACGGCCCGTTTCAGGGCTGGTGGTTCCAGAGGCTGCTCGCTGGCATGGCCGCTTAGCCGCTTGGATCATCGCGATGCTGGCCCGATTGCTGGCTTCAAGTTTGCGATGGCATTGGACCGACCATTCATTTTTCAACGATACGAGCACCGAGCAGAGGGCCATTTTCGCGATCTGGCACAATCGACTGGCCTTGTCTTTGATCCTCTACCATCGCCATGTCGCCCGCTGCGGTCAGCGTCGGCGTTTGGCGGCGTTGGTCAGCGCGAGCCGGGACGGTGGCTTGCTGGCGCGAGTGCTCGAGCTCTTTGATGTTGTCGGAATCCGCGGGTCTTCCAGCCGCCGGGGTGCGCCTGCATTGCGCGAATTGGTCTCTGCGGCCTCCGACGGGTGCGATCTGGCTGTGACCCCAGATGGGCCCCGAGGCCCCCGCTACGAGCCTCATCCTGGGGTAATCTCTCTGGCTCAGATCACCCAACTCCCCATCGTTCCGGTCTCTTTCCGATTAGGTTGGAAATGGACCCTTCGTAGCTGGGACCGGTTCCAAATCCCCATCCCCTTCAGCCGGTGTGAGGTGGTCTTTGGGGAACCAATATGGGTTCCCCGGTCCACCGATGAAGCCGGGCGCGAACTCAGTCGAATTCTCCTGAGGGAACGACTCGTAGCCATCACTCGGGACTGACTTCAAGACGAACACCGTCGAAGAGCTTGACTCTCGCTTCTATCACTTGCGTTTGAGTTGTTTCTTGGTGGCAGTCTGAAGGGTGTCCACCTCGTCCCGTACCTCGGAGCGATTTTTGGAATCCATCCGGTCGATGAAGAGGACTCCATTGAGGTGATCCACCTCGTGCTGAATGGCCCGAGCTAAAAGTCCACCCGCCTTGAACTCGAAGCTCTCGTTGCGGTCGTTCATACCTCGAACCTCCACCTCGGCCGGTCGGCAGACGTCTCCGTAGATTTCCGGGAAACTCAGACAGCCTTCCGGTCCAACCACCGCTTCCCCAACTGGCCGGATCGTCGGGTTGATGAGAACCAAGGGCATGAACGCATCGACATCGGCCGGTTGACCAGAGATCCAGAGTTGGCTGGCGCGGTCTTTGACCCCCCGGACATCGATGATCGCCAACTGCAGCGCCAGACCAACTTGTTGGGCTGCCAGTCCGATTCCGTTGGAATGGTACATGGCGTCGAACATGCCGGCGATGGTGCCTCGCAGGGCGTCATCCACGGATTCAATGCGCACTCCGCGCTGGCGAAGGATGGGGTCTCCATAATGGACCACTGTGAACTTCATGGGAGGAGGCTGGCGCAAAAGCCAGATCCTGCCTAGTCCATGGACGCTGGGTTTGTCGGAGGCTGGGTCGGATCGCACGGATCACAGGAGGGTGAACCGGACGGGTTCATGCACCTCGATACCGGCACCCGAGCCCTGGTTGAAGGGGGAGCGGCCGGCTTCGGTGAGACAAGAGACTTTCTGTAAAAACTCGCAGGTGCTTGACTCAAACCGTCGACTGGCTAATGTGCGCGGCTCCGCGGGCCAGCACGTCAGCGGATCTACAGCGATGAAACGTCAGTACCAACCGTCGAAAATCCGCCGTCAGCGTCAACACGGTTTCCGTGCCCGCTCGGCAACCCGAAGTGGCCGCGCCATCCTCAACAACCGTCGTCGCATTGGCCGTCGGCGCCTGACTCCGGTGTGAGTTGCTCTGATAGTTGCTCGGATTGGTCGGGCCAATCGGGTCTCTGTTTGCCTCGATCCCGGCCTCAATCCCTGCCGCAATGAACCCGCCGCTGCGGCTCCAATTCTCCAGTCGGCGCCGGATTAGCCGGTCTTCCGATTTCGCTCGGCTCAAGGAGGAGGGACGTCGCGAGATTTGCGGTACACTCATCTTGAATTGGCTTCCTTCCAAGGAATTGCGCTTGGGGGTTGTTACCAGTCGAAAGGTGGGTTCTGCGGTCATTCGGTCTCGTGCCCGCCGGCTTCTGCGTGAGGTCTTCCGTCAGCATCAGTATGAGGTGACCGAACCGGTCTCCATGGTGCTGGTCGCCCGGAAGTCGATCGCAGAAATGAACTTAGAGACTGTCCGCCGAGATTATCTGCGGGCATTGTCTCGGGCCAAACTCCGGAAGTCACTCCCTTCCGCCCCATGAATCTTGTCCGACAGGCCCTGTTGCTTCTCATCCAAATCTATCGTTGGGTGGGTTCTCCGATGAAGCGGTTTCTGCTGGGCCCGAGTTCTGGATGCCGATTTACTCCTTCCTGTTCAGTTTATGCGATGGAGGCCATCGAGCGGTATGGCGTGGGCCGTGGGGTAGTATTGACCACGCGACGCTTCTGCCGGTGCCATCCCTGGGGTAGCAGCGGTCATGATCCCGTGCCCGCGCTTCCGACACACAGCCTGTCTCCGAGATCACTCAAATTTCCCAACTAGACCATGGATCGAAAAGGTATCGCGTTTCTTGCAGTCTGCCTCGCCGGAATGGTGGGCCTGAAATATGTGGCTGATTATATTTGGCCCACACCAACAGGCGCTCGCTCGGAGGCTTCAGTTGCCGCTTCTAGCAACTCCCCACTTTCAAAGGTCAACGCTCCCCTGGCCAGTACCGCGCAGATGGTGCCGGTTTTGCCCGCCAGCCCTGTGAGCGTGCCGACTTTCCAGACGGCCGAGGAATCGGTGGTTCTCGAAAACGACTTGCTGCGACTGACCTTCACCTCGCATGGCGGCGGTGCCCGATTGATCGAGCTCAAAAAATACCCCGCCTCGGTCGATTGCCGCGATACTACGGCCAACGGTGTTCCCTCAGCCTTGAATCGGTTCGCTCCATTGCCAGCCCTGACGCTGGGAGTCGGTCCGCTGACCGGTGATGGTCTTTTCAACCTTCGCAAGACCGAAGCAGGAGTCCACGCCGAGAAGACTCTCCTGAATGGATTGGTGGTGTCCCAGGATTGGGCTCTGTCCAACGGCTACTTTTTTGAAACCGTGGTCACGGTCGAAAACCGTGGTACCGCCGCGGTACTAATCCCCCCGCACGACTACGTGGTGGGAGCGGCGACGCCAATGGATCGCTATGACATGGCAGAGGTGCAGGGAGCCTATTGGTTCAACGGTGAAAAGGCCGAGCAGATCAATAAGCCTTGGTTTGCCAACGCCACGCTGGGTTGTTCGACGATCAGCACGCCGCGGAGCGAGTTTGCCGGCGGCAATAGCAACGTGGTCTGGGCTGCTGTCCACAATCAGTTCTTTGCGCTCATCGCCCAGCCGGATCAATCCCCGGCGGGTGTTCGAGTGGTCGATATCCCCCTACCGGCACCGTCTCCATCGGAGGTGGCGGCGGATGGGCGGTTGAACCCACAGCCCCATGCCTATCACACCAGTCTGACCTATCCGGCCCAGACCTTGCAGCCCGGCGAGAAGGTGATCCGCAAGCACACGATCTACGCGGGCCCCAAGGAGTACAGCCAACTCAAGAGCAGCGAGAAGCAAATTGATCTGGTCATGGATTTTACCGGCATCACCGGCATTTGCGCCAAGGCGCTGTTGTTGCTCCTCAACGCGGTCCACTCGCTGATTCCGTCCTATGGAGCATCCATTGTCGTGCTGACCATCGCGATCAAGTTGGCCTTCTGGCCTCTGACCTCCGCCAGCACCCGCTCGATGAAGCGGATGTCGACCCTTCAACCGCAGCTGAACGCCATCCGCGAGAAGTACAAGAGTGATCCGACCAAGATGAACCAGAAGACCATGGAGTTCATGAAAGAGCACCGGATCAATCCCATGGCCGGTTGTCTTCCTTTGGTGCTGACCTTCCCGGTGTTCATTGGATTTTTCTTCATGCTCCGCACTGCGATCGAGCTGCGGGGTGAGAGTTTCCTCTGGTGTTGCGATCTCTCTCGTCCTGACAGCGTCTACGTGGTCCCCGGTTTGGGATTTATTCCGCTGCTGGGGATTCCCGGGATCGGATTGCCGCTCAATATCATGCCCGTCCTGTATTTGGCCACAGCTTGGTGGCAGTCGACATTGACACCGGTGTCGCCGCAGATGGATCCGGCTCAGCAGAAGATGCTCAAGTACATGCCTGTCTTCTTCGGTGTGCTCTTCTACAACTATTCGGCTGGCTTGACGCTGTACTGGACTACCCAGAATTTGATGACCATC
This sequence comes from Verrucomicrobiota bacterium, assembly GCA_039796015.1. Classification (GTDB taxonomy): domain Bacteria; phylum Verrucomicrobiota; class Verrucomicrobiia; order Limisphaerales; family UBA9464; genus SXXZ01. Next base: position 2,436 of record JBDKKQ010000169.1, on the reverse strand, counting down.
CTTCAGACCAAGATCACCAAATCGAACGAAGGACCGGGGAAGGGAACCGGTACTGCCGTCATTGCGCCTGCCCAGCCCGGACGTCGAAAGGGATCTGTTTAATTTTCCATGAGTGCCAAAGACACCCTCTGCCAGATGCTCAAGACCCTAGGCTTCGAAGCCACGGTCACCGAGCAGAACTACGAGGACATGCTCCTGCTGGACATCCAGACCGATGAACCCAACCGACTGATCGGCCGCCAAGGTCAGACGTTGGGCGAGATCCAATACCTGCTCAATCGCATCCTTCACAAGGGGGACGATTCGGTGCCCAGAGTAATGCTGGATGTTGGTGGTTACCGTCGTGAGGCTCGGGAGCAACTGGCCAAGCGGGCCGTTGAGTTGGCGGACAAGGTGCGCCGCTTCGGTGACATTATGGAGATGGAACCGATGAACGCCTACGATCGCCGCATTGTCCATCAGGCCCTAAAGACAGACCCGGACATCGAGACTCACAGCGTGGAGGTGGATGGGAGTGACAAGAAGGTAATCCTCCTGCGTCCTCGTCGTCAGGCATCGTCCTCGACAGCAACTTAATGGTTGGAGAGTAGGTTTTCAGACCCTCCTTGAGGCGGGTTGGGTCACTCTTTTTTGTTTCCCACGGTGAGAAGGGTTCACCCCTCACCTTGACTCTGCTGCTTCCTACATCGATATCTGCCCTGTAAATTATGGTGTGCCAGTTCTGCAAGCTGAAGGAGGCGTCGGTCCACGTGACCGAAATTGCCGACAACAAGGTCAAGAAGGTCGATGCCTGCGCCGCGTGTGCGAAGGAGAAGAACTACAATGACCCGGCCGCCTTCGCCATCGCCGATCATCTTCTCGGTCTGGGCGCCGCCCAGAAAATGGAAGAGGCTTCCGAGGCGGTGGGAGCCCTCTCGTGCGACCAGTGCGGGTACACCCAGGCCGACTTCAAGAAGAGCGGCCGTTTGGGGTGTGCGCATTGCTACGACATTTTTTCCGACGGCCTGGATTCGGTGCTCAAGACGATGCACAAAGACATCCGCCACCGTGGTAAGGTGCCGGCGGGGATGCAAAGTGCCATGCAAAGTGCCTTGGAGGGTGCGCACAGACTCCAGAGCCTGAATCGCGCCCTTCAGGCGGCCATTGCCCAAGAGGACTTTGAATCGGCCGCCCAGTGGCGCGACGCAATCAAGGCCTTCAAGGCCTCTGAATAATCCCTCCGATATGAGCATTATCGATTTTCTGGTTCCCCCCTCCGAGGCCTGCCTGCGCAGTGGCCCTCACGACAAAATCGTGCTCTCCAGCCGGGTTCGTCTGGCGCGCAACCTCCGAACGGTCCCTTTCCCGAGCCACTCCAAAAAGGCAGAGCGAATTAAGGCCTTTGAGACGCTGATGCCAGCGGTCAAATCCCTGACCCTGTTGGGGGAGGAGATTTTTGCCGAATCGATGGACAAGCTGCCCGCCCTGGACAAACAAGTCCTGGTGGAACGGCATCTTATCAGCCGTGAACACGCGGCCAAGAATGCCGGCAGCGGCATTGTGCTGAACCGTGAAGAAAACGTCTGCGTGATGGTCAACGAAGAGGACCATTTGCGGATTCAGGCTCTGCGGCCCGGGCTCCAACTGAGGCAGGCTTGGACCGCCATTGATGCCGTCGATACGGCCTTGCAGGAGAAGGTCGAGTTTGCCTTCTCCGAGCGTTACGGGTTCCTGACAGCGTGCCCCACCAATTTGGGCACCGGCATCCGCGTGAGTGCGATGCTGCACCTTCCAGGCTTAGTCTTGGCCGAGCAAATCAACCAGATCATCCAAGCCGTCAATAAGTTGGGATTGGCGGTGCGCGGCCTCTATGGAGAGGGTACTGAGGCGCTGGGCAATGTCTTTCAGGTCTCGAATCAGATGACCCTGGGGGAGCCGGAAAACGACATCGTCGAACGGATCAACAAGGTTTTGCTCCAGATCATTGAGCACGAAGAGAACGCTCGCCTCTCCCAGATGGAGAAGAAGCCCGCGGTGTTGCTCAACCACATTGGCCGTGCCTACGGCGTGTTGGCAAACAGTTGGAGCATTTCCTCCAAGGAAGCCATGAATCTAATTAGCTTCCTGCGGCTCGGCGTTGATCTGGGGGTCTTCGGCAAAACACCGAAGTCGCTCACTGACGAACTATTCCTCCGCAGCCAACCGGCCCACCTTCAGTTGGCGCATCCACTCCGCGAGAAGCTGGGTTCCGACGAGCGAGACTTGTTCCGGGCTCAGATGCTCCGTGAGCGTACATCTCTGATCCCCAATCCCGATCCCCAGGCCTTGTTGGGGCGGCGCGAAGAGGGTTCTCCTGAGTAGGTGTCCGAGCGAGGGCCGTGCGTCTAGCGCACTTGTCACTGACGGTGTGAAAACCGATGAAACCTGCCGGTGTGAAAACCACTGAGCTCAGAAACT
>JBDKKQ010000168.1:0-2511 GCA_039796015.1 Verrucomicrobiota bacterium | reverse complement strand
TTCCCGCTCCGCCTAGATGGGCGTTGGGTGGTCTGGTCAGGGTCTTTAGGGCTGCGGTGGATGGGATAGTCTGGACAGCAGTGTCCGGGGAGCGAAGGTGACTGAATGCGTTGTGAGTCGCGCGGTCTTGGAAGAGTGGGCGGCTGGATCTTAGGTCTTGTGGGAGGACTGGCGGCGATTCAGGTGCAGGCTCAATTGGAGGACATCCGCATCGATGATGTTCCCGATTATGAGTGGCATGTGGGTTGTTTCGGTACTGCTACGGGCAATTTGATGGGGTTCTGGGACCGTAACGGATTTCCGGACTTCTACACGGGGCCAACCGGGGGCGGGGTTGCACCGCTCAACAGCCGTTTGAGCCAAGGTAATCAGGGTATTTTTTCTCTGTGGTCTTCGAAGGCGGGCCGCGATGGCCGACCGGCCAACCAGCCGGGCCACGAGGATGATTATTACTTCGCGTACGAGAGTGTCTTTACCGATCCCTACATTACGGCGGGTCGCAAGGAACACACGCCGGATTGCATCGGAGATTTTATTGGGCTCAGCCAGAACAAGTGGGCGGATTTGGGAGGCGAGTGCCGGGGCAATATCGATGGGTTCTCCTATGTGTATTGGGGCAAGGGGGGCGATCGCCGTTGGGTGCGTCTGGGTCAGGAACCAACCATTCCGTCCGGCTCGGACATCCCTTCTGGGTTGGTGTCTTGGACGCGATATCGGGGAGGGGATGCGGCCAGTTTCTGCCAATTAACCGATTTCAATCCAACGGTCTCCGGGGGGCGTGGTTTCACTTATGCGGACCTCAAGACGGAGATCCGCGCGGGTCGTCCGGTACTGCTCTTTATGCAGCCTTCTGGAGGTTTTTCTCGGACGGTGGCCGGTGTCGGTGGCGTGAATCCTGAGATCCATGGGATGCTGGCCTATGGCTACTGGATCGACAACGACGGCACCGAGTACGTGCGCTATCGCACCAGTTGGGCCAGTGGTGATCAGATGCTCTCGCCTTGGACGGCCGCGCCGTGGTTACCAGTCACTCTGGGCCTCCCGCTTCGAGGGGTGATCGCCTACCAGCCGGTGCCCAAGATTCGTTCGATTCGCCGGGATGGGGGCGAGGTGGTGATCGCCTGGGATGGTTCGGTGGCCAAGGTTCGTGATGGGTTGAGCGGCGAACGCCGGCAAGCCCAGCAGTTCGTGGTGGAACGGGCCGATGCGCTGGATGCCTCGGTCTGGACTCCGGTCTCGGATCGTCTGGAGGTTCGGGAATTCCGTGGACCAGCGCCCTCCGGCGGAAATGCTTTTTATCGGGTCCGCTCAGTAACCACGCTGTGATTCAGTGGATCTCGGCGGATCCAGCCACCGCCCAGCACCCGGTCTCCGTCATAGAAGACGCAGGCTTGTCCGGGGGTGACGGCCCGAGCGGGTGCGTGGAGGCGGACTGTCGCGGTCTCTTGCGGCCCGGGTCGGACTGTGGCGGCGGCGCCGGGATGGTTGTATCGGATCTTAGCGACGCACTCGAAGGATTCAGGCGGTTGATCCCATGGAATCCAATTGCAGTGGTCCACGGTGAATTCGGAGCGGCTTAGCTGGGTTTCGTCGCCGACAATGACTCGATTGTTGGCCGGGTCTAATTCGAGGACGTACAGCGGATTTGGGGAGGAAATGCCGAGGCCTTTGCGTTGGCCGATGGTGTAGAATTCGATGCCGTCGTGGTGTCCGAGTACCTGGCCCTGGGTGTCCACGATTTCGCCGGTGTGGCGCTCTACGAGTTTCGACTGTTCGAGGAATCGTCCGTAGTTGTTGTCGGGCACGAAACAAATCTCCATCGACTCTTCCTTGTCGGCGGTGCGCAGTCCGCATTCGCGGGCCACGTCGCGGGTGTCGGCTTTGGTTTTTTCGCCGAGGGGGAAGAGTACGCGGGCCAGTTGGTGTTGGCGGAGTGAGAAGAGGAAGTAGCTCTGGTCTTTGCGGGGGTCGCGGCCGCGGAGGAGGAGTGTGCGTCCTTCGGCGGTGTGCTCGACGCGGGCGAAGTGCCCGGTGGCGACGAGGTCGCAGCCCAGTTGCCGGGCCCGGTCGAGGAGGGTCCCGAACTTGAGGTGCTGGTTGCACATCACGCAGGGGTTCGGTGTTCGTCCGGCTCGGTATTCTTCGGCGAAGTAGCCGATGACGCGTTTTTGGAATTCGGCCGATTCGTCGATGAGGTAGTAGGGAATGCCGAGGCTGGCGCTGACGCTGCGGGCGTCCATGACGGCCTGGGGTCCGCAGCATTTGTCTTCGGCGCGGTTGACGCAGTCTTGCGGCCACAGCTTGAGGGTGACCCCCACGACTTCGAATCCTTGCTCCTGAAGCAAGGCCGCCGCGGCCGAGGAATCGACGCCACCACTCATGCCTACCAATATTCGTTGTCTTCGCTGAACCGAGTTGGTCACGGCGAGAAGTATACCGGGCGGCGCGCCGAAGGCGACTCTCGTCGCTCCGCGGGAACGGTCCTACGCTCGCTGAGTAGGCTCTAGGGAG
>JBDKKQ010000167.1:0-30459 GCA_039796015.1 Verrucomicrobiota bacterium | reverse complement strand
TCCGCCACCGGGGCCACCAACAGCATGTAGGGGGACTCTCCCTGGAGCCCGAAGAATTCCGCCGACCGCTCGGCCAACACGGCCGGGGCAAACGGCCGGAAGGACTCGCGGAATTTGACCTTCAAGTTCATGCGCGACTGCATGTCCGGGCTCCGCGGGTCGCCCAAAATGGAACGGTGTCCCAACGCGCGCGGACCGAATTCCATGCGTCCTTGCACCCATCCCACCACCTTGCCTGCGATCAACGCATCGACGACGCGCTCCTGAAGAACCTCTGGAGCCAACCGTTCCCAAACAGCATCCAATCGCTTCAAGGAAGCCTCGACCGCTTCCGGAGATTCTTCAGGCCCCAGGAAACCTCCACCCATGGCGTCGGAGGCCGTCGGGGTTCGCGGAGCGCCAAAGCCACCGCGATCCAAGGGCCCATGCCAAGCCGCCAAGGCGGCACCCAGGGCAGCCCCAGCATCTCCCGCAGCGGGTTGGATCCACAGTTTCTCAAAAGGTCCCTCCCGCAGGATCCGACCATTGGCCACGCAATTCAGGGCCACCCCACCGGCCAGACACAAGTGGGCGGAGCCGGTCTGCTCGTGGGCGCGGCGGACCAATCCCAATAGGGCCCGCTCGGTCACCGCTTGTATGGATCGAGCCAGATCGAGATGGCGTTTTTCCAGAGGCTCATCCGGACGACGGGGCGGCCCACCGAAGCGGTCATGAAACCGCGCATTCGTCAGGTGGTCCTCGGCCAGTGGATCCAAGTACTCCAAATTGAGCCGGAAGGAACCGTCCTCATGCAGGGAAACTACTTCTTCCAAAAGAGTGTCCACCCAGTGCGGCTCCCCATAGGGCGCCAAGCCCATGAGCTTGTACTCCCCAGAGTTAACCCGGAATCCGCAGTAGGCGGTGAAGGCCGAATACAAGAGCCCCAGAGAATGGGGGAAACGGATCTCCTCCAAAGGCTTAATCTTAGCCCCGGATCCGCGAGCAATGGTGGTCGTGGCCCACTCCCCAACCCCGTCAACAGTCAAGATAGCCGCCTCGGCAAAGGGGGACGGGAAGAACGCGCTGGCCGCATGCGCCTCGTGGTGGGTGGTGAACAAGATGGGGCAATCGACTCGCAATTTTGGTAGCGCAGATCGGATGCGGCCTCGGAGGTCTAGTCGGCCACCCAGCCAATCAGGGATGGCTCGAGCAAACGCGCGCCCTCCCCGAGGAGCCCAGCCCAAAAACACCTCCAAGGTTCGACTGAACTTCAGGATGGGTTTCTCGTAAAAAGCCACCGCCGCAAGGTCCCCAGCCGTGATGCCCGCCTGATCGAGGCAAGACTGGATGGCCCGCTCGGGAAATCGGGCATCGTTTTTGCGCCGGGAAAGACGTTCCTCCTGAACCGCCGCCAAGATCCGACCGTCGCCTAAAAGCGCAGCAGCCGAATCGTGGTAGAGGCCGGAGATACCCAGAACATAGTGCATGATCGGCCTTGGTTCGGCGGCTCAGAGGAACGGATACAGGAAGGGCGCTACCGCCGAACTAGAAGAAAAGACCACCACCGCCCCGAGCAGCAGCAAGATCAGAATCAGGGGCGCGAGCCACCATTTCTTCTCCCGAATCAGGAATCGGGCGAAATCTCGAAGGAGGGACCCCATTAGCGTTTGCGGTTGGCGTTGGATTGCGGTGCGGCGGAAAGCATGGTCCGGGCCCGTTCTAAATAGGTTCGAGCCGAGGCGTTGTCCGGTTGGGCCCGCAACGCGGCCTCGAACTCCACGATCGCATCGGCGAAACGAGTTTGACGTGCCAAGGCCACGCCCAGATCGATCCGCACCGAGACATTTTGCAAATCTACCTGCACCGCACGACGCAGCACGGCCTCCGCCTGGGCTGGTCGATCGGCGCGCCCCAGTTCTCCGGCGAGGCGCTGGAGAACCCCCAAATTAGAGGGCTCACGGCGGGCCGCCTCCTCGAAGGCCGCAACGGCACCGGCGTACTCCTTGCGAGCCGAAAGCAATTCCCCCAAGCGAACGCACGGCAGCGTAGACTGAGGATGTTCGGTCATGGCGCGCGACAGCAGAGGCACGGACTCCCCACGACGCCCCATCGCCTCCAGGGTCAGCGCCTTGTTAATCAGAGCTTCGAGATTTAGAGGATCCCTTCTTAGGCTTTGGTCGAAAACGGTAATGGATTCTTGGAAGCGACCCGACTGGCCGTACAACTGCCCCAACGCTAAGGCTGCCTCAACAAAATCAGGTCGCAGTGCCAACGCCCGCGATTGGGACTCGAGAGCAGCGCTGCGATCTCCGGTCTGAGCCTGGGCTTCGCCCAAAAAGTGCCAGGCCACCACGTGGTCCGGAGCACCTGCGACCACCCGCTTCCAAGCCTCGATGGCGTTGGTCCAGCGCCGACCTTGACGCAGGAGTCGGGCGGACTGCTCGGCCAATTGCCAGTCTGTCGGGTACTGAGTCCCTACGGACTCTAAAGCCTGGATGGAACCACCCAACCCGGCCTTACGAGCTCCGGCATTGGCCTCGGCCAAACGGTCATCCAAAAATCGATCCCGGGCCTCCTTGTTACTCTGGAACGAAAACGGCGGCTTCTGACACAGCGCCCGAATTTGGGTCCACAGCCGGACTTCGGCGTGCGGATTCCAGCCGAGGCGAGTCCGGCACGCCGCCTCGGTCGCCCAGAGAGGCGAGGACACCGTCCCTTCGGGCAAGCGCGCCACCAAGGCCTTGGCAAACAAGCGGGCAAGGCGGTCATTGCCCTCGGGCCTCAAGTGGACGTGCTCAAAGAACAAGTCTGCGCCCGGCGGGCGCTGTGGATCCTCTCCCTTGAGTTCCAAGGCGGCATCCACCAATAGCACCCGGGGCGAGGCAGCGGCAGCGGCCACTTCGCGGGTGATGGCTACAATTCGGGAATCGGCACGGAATCGGAGGGTGTCCAAATCACGAGCCGCTTCGAGGTCGACGGTTCCGCGGACCGCATCGCCGGCATTAAGGCGGGCCAGACCCAGCTGAAACCGGCTCTCGGCATGACTGGGTGCCAAGGCCACGGCTTGGGTCCAGCTTTCCACGGCACCCGTCCAGTCGCCGGCCGCGTCTTGAGCCCGCCCCCGCTCGGAGAGGTCTTTCCATTGAGAAAGGACCTGGGGTGACCCCTCCAGTGGCAGCGAACCGAACGGCGGACAATCCGACAAGTTCACCGCCATCGTCCCCAAGAGCACCTGGGCGCCGGACTCGACCCCGAAGCGCACCAAATCGGTGAGGTTACGCCGGTAAGATTCGCGCACGACTTCCAACCGAGGATCCTCCGCGGCCAGATGGTTCTTGGAAAAGGTTTCGAGACCGGCCCATCGCGGCGCCAGCGAAAGCCCCTCACCCTGCCCTTCTTGAATTCGGAAGATCCACTGGCCGATGGCGGTGCTACGCAGCAGTAATCCGGCGCGCACGACCGCGAGGGACGGGGCTTTTCCGAGAGGGTTGCTCGCCGGACCAAAAGGGCCGTGAACCTCATTGTTGCCCGGATAGAGAACCCACGCATCCGCTCCCAGTCGGACGGAGTCTGCGGCGATCCGACGCAGCGCGTGGGAATTCAGGGCTGTGATCGCGGCATTGAGCACCTCGACCTTGCGGCCTGGGAAACGCGCTTCCAATTGTGCCTGAAGGAAGCGGGGCATGCCCAATCCAGGTTCCGGATCACCGAGGGCCGCCGACTCGCCCAACACCAGTACCCGCAGCGTTCCGGATTCCTTCTGCTCGCGAATCTTCAAGGGCCGAGGCATCCGAGCCTGGGTCTCGCCGACATAGGCCGCACCGAAGGCTGGATTAGCTCGAAGCATTCCGTCCCCAGACTCCAGCCAAAAGGCCGTGGGCCGGTGGTGTCCAGCCCACCTTAAGGCCCATTCGATGCCCAACACAGCGAGCACGGGCGCCATCAGGGCCAAACCGCGGAATAGCCAAGCCCGCCGGGAATCCGGCACGGCGCGGACTTCCACAGAGGTTGGAGAACCTTCGGAGGGCATGACGACAGAGGATTCTGGAGCAACCCCTCCGCCTGCAAGCCTACTCGTAGGATTTGAGCTTCAGGAAAGGGATGATGTGCTTCTCGAGGACGGGAAGATCCCACTGAAGAATCTCCGACAACGGTGCGGCATCGGCCACATCGAACCGACCGCTGGTGACGCGACGCAATCGGGTCAGATGGGCTCCACAGCCAAGCTTCTGACCCAGGTCATGGGCCAGACTGCGAATATAGGTTCCCTTCGTGCAGCTCACCCGAAAATAGGCGAAGGGCTCCTCGTAGTCATCAAAGCGGTAGGTGTAGACATGGATAGGTCGAGCTTGGCGGGCGACCTCTATACCCTTGCGAGCCAGTTTGTACAGGGGCGTACCACCGATCTTAACCGCACTCACCATAGGCGGCGTCTGAAGAATATCCCCGGTGAAAGCTGTCGCGGCCTCGTTCATGTCGTCCAACGAGAGAGGCGGCACCGGCATGGAGTCCACCAACTCCCCGTCGGCATCGTAGGAATCGGTAGTTTCACCGAACCTCATCACCCCCTCGTACACCTTGTCCGAAGACATCAATCGCTCGGAATATTTCGTCGCCTTGCCCAGCACGAGGATGAGCAGGCCAGTGGCCATGGGGTCCAGCGTTCCGCAGTGGCCGACCTTGGGCAGGCGGAAGTGGTTGCGCAGTTTGGCGACCACGTCATGGGAAGTCCATGTCGCGGGCTTGTCGACCAACAGGGCCCCGTCGAGGGGCGAGAGGGTGGGTAAGGCCATCGGAAACTTAAAGATCAGAACGGATTAGAGCCGTCGGAGAGCAATCTAAAAAGGCCGTGCTCAGGCGGACGCTTTGAGAGATTTACGAACCTCATTGAGGACCCGGCGTTGGACTCCCAATGGCTTTCCCTCGATGCGCGCACCGGCGGCGGCCTTGTGTCCGCCCCCACCGAATCGCTGGGCGATGGAGGCGACATCGATACGGGCTGACTTGGAACGCCAACTCACCCGGGTGACATCATCGCTAACCTCCTCGAAGACCATCGCGACGATCACGCCGTCAATGGCTCGGATATGGTCGATCAGGCCTTCGCTTTCCTCGGTCGAGGCCCCGGCTCGGGTGTAGTCACGCTTCTTGAGCCAGAAATAGGCGGTCTGACCGCCATCGGACACTCGAAAATGGGTGTAGACGTGGCGCAGGAGACGCACCCGCGTCATGGGGTAGCTCTGGTACACCTCTTGGCAGATCCGACCCAGACCGGCCCCCCGCTCCACTAACTCAGCGGCGGTGCGCAGCGTATCCGGGGTGGTACTCGGGTACTGGAAACTGCCGGTATCGGTGCTGACAGCGGTAAACAGACAATCCGCCATCGGTTGGGTCACTTTCCAACCGGCCCATTTGCAGAGGTCGAAAATCAACTCGCCCGTGCTCGGTTCCCGGGGCGAAACCCAGTTGAGTTTGCCATAGCGAGTATTGGACGCGTGGTGATCGATGTTCACCAACACCACACCGTCGGGCAGAAATTCTGTAACCCGCCCCATCCGGTCTAAGGCTGCACAGTCCGTAGCGATTACTAGGTCAAACTGACGCCCCAAAGTGGGTTTGCGCACGCGCTTCTCCGGATCAAGAAACCGCAACTTGTCGGGCACTGGATCCTGATTCCAGACAGTGACGTCCTTGCCAGCCCCCTCAAGGGCGAGCGCTAGACCCACCTGACTCCCGATGCAGTCGCCGTCTGGACGGATATGTCCTACGACGAGAATCGCCTGTGCTGCATCGATGGCAGCCAGGATATTCTCCACCGCCTTGGGCATTTCTGAGGAACGCATGGCTGGGGAAAGATGGTGTCTGCCAGTGCTTCAGGCACTGGGAGAGTTACCTTTCTCAATACTTTCAAGAATGGCGATCACCCGATTGCCCTTCTCCACGGATTCATCGAGCAGGAAGTTGAGGACTGGCGTCCACTTCATACTCAACTGCGAACCGAGCATCATTTGGATGTGCTTGGCTCGCTTGGCCAGTTTTTCGGGAGCGGCGGCCCGTTGCTGACGGTTGCCGACAAAACCGACAAACACGGTGGCCGTCTTGAGGTCCGGAGCCACCTTCACCTCGTTGATCGAGAGAAGCCCTACCTCCTCGACATTCAACTCACGCCGCAAGAGTTCACTGACTTCTCGCCTGAGAAGCTCGGTCACCCGCTGGATACGCCGACTCGGAGCCGGTGGTAGATGGGAGGACACAGCGGTATGCGTTATTCAAGTTTGGCTGCGATCTTCTCTACGGAGTAGCACTCGATGATGTCACCCTCTTGATAGTCATCGAAGCCATCCAGGCGCACGCCGCACTCCATGCCCGAACGAACCTCATTCACTTCGTCCTGGAAGCGCTTGAGGGTGAGTGAAACACCTTCGTAAACCAGATTACCCCGGCGGCGAAGACGCATTTTGCCACGGACCAGACGACCGTTGGTGACGGCGCAACCGGCGACCCGCCCGCCCTTGGAGAGATCGAAAATGTTGCGAACCTCGGCCTGGCCGACGATCACGTCTTTGAGGAGAGGATCCAGAAGTCCTGCCATGGCTTCCTTCACCTGGTCAATCAACTCATAGATGATCGCGTAGAGGCGAATTTCGACGGCATGATGCTTGGCTTCCTCAGCAGCGTTGTTGTCGACGCGAGTGTGGAAGGCAAGGATTACGGCTTTGGAACCCCGAGCCAGATTGACATCTGAAACATTGATGGCTCCGACAGCGCTGTTGACCACCTCGAGCGAGACTTTTTGGGATTTGATCTCGCGAAGTGCACCAACGATGGCCTCCACCGATCCCTGGGTGTCGGCCTTGACGATCACCTTAAGCACCTTTGCAGTCAGGTCGCCGATGCGTCCAAAGAGATCTGACAACGAAGTCCGGGTCTTGCGACGATCGCCGTCTAACTCAGACTTTCTGCGGGAATTGGATCGTTCCTCAGCCAGGTCGCGAGCGGCTCGCTCGTTCTCCACTATGCTGAACTCGGACCCTGCATCCGGGACTCCGTTGAGCCCAAGAACGCGAACCGCCACCGACGGAGTTGCCTCCTTCAGGCGGAGCCCTTCTTCGTTCATCATGGCGCGCACCTTGCCGTAGTGCTCTCCACAAATGATCACGTCGCCAATGCGCATCGTTCCCTTGCGAACCAGCACCGTAGCTACCGACCCACCGGCATCGACGCCAGATTCAATGACGTTACCCTTGGCATTGCGATCCGGATTGGCCTTGAGTTCGAGCAACTCCGCCTGAAGCAGGATGGAATCGATGAGGAGGTCGATTCCCTTCTTGGTGATCGCTGAGCATTCCACGAACTGGGTGTCGCCACCCCAATCGTCAGGCACCAATCCCTTGTCCTGAAGCTGCTGCCGCACCTTCATCGGATTGGAGTTCGGATGGTCGCACTTGTTAACCGCAACGATGATAGGAACCTTGGCCGCCTTGGCGTGCGCCAACGCTTCCAGGGTCTGGGGCATCACACCGTCATTGGATGCCACGACCAGAACTACGATGTCGGTCACGTTAGCTCCGCGAGCCCGCATGGCCGAGAAGGCGGCGTGACCCGGGGTGTCCAGGAAGGTCAGACTCTCCAGTTTACCCGTGTTGGGATGAGGATACTGAATGGAGTAAGCACCAATGTGCTGGGTGATGCCACCGGCCTCACCCGAAGCGACATTCGCCTTGCGGATGACATCGAGGAGCGAGGTCTTGCCGTGGTCCACGTGACCCATGATGGTAATCACCGGGGGACGCGACTTGAGCGTCTCGGGCTTGTCCTCGCTGTCGAGTTCGAGCTTCTCCTCCTTGGGAACATTGACGGAGTGGGCCGCCTTGTCGCGTTTCTCGGTCTCGAACCGAATACCGTGCTTTGCACAGATCTTTACCGCCGCCTCACCGTCGATGGTCTGGGTTACTGTCGCAAAGACCCCCATCTGCATGAGGTCGCCAATAATCTGGAAGGGCTTCTTGCCCATCTGCTCGGCCAATTCCCGCACCACAATGGGCGGACGCATAATAATTAATGGAGCGTCCGCGGCGAACTGTTGACGCGCCGCAACTGGGACAGGTCGGGGACCGGGTCCTGCGGCGACACCGGGACGTCCACCCATCTGACCGGGACGACCAAACTGACCCGGGCGTTGGTGCTGACCTGGGCGGGACCCCTGATACCCAGAACCTTGGTAGGAAGAGCCTTGGTAGGACGAGCCACCAGGACGCCCTGGCTGCGGAGGAGGCGGACCACGGCGATCGTCTCGGACGACCGGAGGCGCCGGGCGGGCGGGCGGCGGCTGCGGCGGCGGCGTGCTCACACCGCGAGTCGTGCGACCGCCATAACCGAACTGACTGAGGTCGATACGACCGACCAACTGACCTGTCTGGACAGGGGGCGGGACAGGGGCAGCGCTCGGCGCTGGACCCGAAGTTGAGGCAGGCGTTGATCCGGAAGTTGCCGCCGGAGCGGAAGGCGGCGCTGATGCTGAAACAGAGCTCTCGGACGGAACTATGGACTCAGCAACGGGAGTGGAAAGCGGGGCTACTGTCGGGGCCGAACGTTCCGGATGAATTTCGGCGACCGTGATCGGATGTGTTTCATCCACGACTGGGGGCTTTACCGCAACTGGGGGCACAACCGCAACTGGGGGTACCACCGAAGGCTTCGCAACCTCTTGTGCGGGTGAGGGCACCACGACCGCGGGCTCAACAATTTCTGGGACGTGCGCCGGAGGGGCCGGAGGGGGAGTCGTTGGCACTGAAGGCTTCTCTGCCACGGCCACCTTGACCGACTCGACACGCTTTTCAGCCACAGGCACTCGGGTCACCATCGGCTCGTGGATTGGCTCGGATTTCGAGATGACCACCGGGGAGGTCGCCACTTGAGAGGTCACCACTGGGGCCAATACGGGGGCCACTACCGGTGGGGGGGGAGCGGGCGCATGGATGATGGTCACGGGCGTGACCTCCATCGGCTTGGACGGCTCAAAAGGCTTGGCTAATGGCGCCAACTGCTCCTCGAGGAACTCGGCGGTGATCTTGTCGAGAGTACTCGACGGGACCTTGGCGGCGGCTATGCCCAGCTCCTTTGCCTTGTTGAGCACAAACTTGCTCTCAAGGTTCAGCTTCTTGGCGATCTCGTAAATGCGAACGGGCATACTGCTTTTTATTTCACCACCGACGTCCCCCGGTCCGCGCCACGCGCGGTTGCTTGGACCGTCGGCGGTCCAGGCTATTATTACCAACCCTCAAATGGGATCAATGGGCTTCAGGGTCAGCTCCACCGGCAGCGCGTCGGGTCAATTCGCCCCGAATCGCTTCCAGAATCGACTCGGCATCCGAGCCGATTCCTTCCATTCCCTGCAAATCCTCGATACCGATCTGCTGGATCACATCCTCTAGGCTATGAAACCCAATAGTCACCAGAATCCGCGCCTGCTCCTCGGTAATACCTGGAACGGAAGCAAACTCCCTGACGGCATTGGCTACTTTTTGATCAAAGCCCGGCAACACCGAAGCTTCAGCTTCAATGTCAATACTCCACCCGGTCAACCGAGATGTCAGCCGCGCATTTTGACCACGCTTTCCGATTGCCAGAGACAACTGGTCCGGTGAGGTAAGAGCCAATACTCGCTTACGCTGCTCATCCACCTCGAAAGATTTCAACTTGGCCGGCGCGAGGGCATTCTCAACATATTTGCGAATGTCCGGCGACCAAGGGATAATGTCGACCTTCTCGTTGTTCAGCTCGCGGACAATGTTCTTCACCCGTTGACCGCGCAGTCCCACACAGGCGCCCACAGGGTCAACCTTTGGATCTCGGGAAAAAACAGCCAATTTGGTTCGGAATCCAGGTTCCCGAGCAATCCCCTTGATCTCAATGGTTCCGTCTCCGATTTCAGTCACCTCAACCTTGAAAAGCTTGATGACAAAATTCGGGTCGGCACGAGAAAGAACAATCTCAGGCCCCCTCGGCGTCTGTTCGACCGCTTTGACGTAACAGCGGATTCGCTCACCGATCTGGTATTCTTCGGTCGGAACACGCTCCCGATTGGGCATGACGGCCTCGAACTTGCCCAGATCTAGCACCACGTCCGAGCGTTCAAAACGACGGACAGTTCCGTTGACGAGTTCGCCGACCCGATCCTTGAACTCATCGTAGACCATCGCCTTCTCCGCTCGGCGGAGTTGGGCCATCATGGCCTGCTTGGCGAATTGGGCCGCAATACGACCGAACCCAGCTGGGGTGACCTCGACTTCGATCTCTTCACCGATCTTAACATCGGGATGACCGGCACGCCGGGCGCTGAAAATGGTAATTTGGTCGTGCTTGGAGAGAACCTTCTCTGCAACCACGAGCTTGGCCCAAGCCTTGATGTCTCCGGAGCGTCCATCAATGGAAACCCGAAGGTCACGAGCCGGCCCTACCGCCTTCTTGGCGGCCTGCATCAAGGATTCCTGGATAGCACCGAGCAGAACATCCTTAGGGATGCCCTTCTCCTTCTCCCAGAACTCAACAACCGCCAAAATCTCCGCGTTCATAGTCGTCAGCCAATCCCGAGTCGTCAGCCAATCCCGGAAACCGGGGTAACAAAAAAGCCGGTTGTTCACCGACTCAAGCATGTCGGCACCAATGCCGACGGAAAGTTCCTTACGGTCGGTAACACTAGGGAACCTCACCACTTCCCGTCAAGGTCGGATTCGGAACTGCTTCGGAATAACAAACCTAAGGGACAGGCTCGGTCCAACCCCCCAAGGGACAGGCTCCAAGAGGACTACAAGGGACAGTCTCGATTCCCCCTAAGGGACAGGCTCGGTCCAGATTCCCGGGGAAACCTGACAGTTGACCCAGACCCGATGCCGTGTGCCTCTGCCACTTTAGAACAAACCCAAGGGACAGGCTCCAAAAACAAACCCAAGGGACAGGCTCCAAGAGGACTTCAAGGGACAGGCTCGATTCCACACACAAGGGACAGGCTCCTTCACAAGAGGACTCCAAGAGGCTCGATTCCCCCTAAGGGACAGGCTCGGTCCAGATTCCAGGGGAAACCTGCCAGTTGACCCAGACCCGGTGCCGGTGCCGTGCGCCTCTGCCGATTTAGGAGGACGGACTGACTCCAGGATTGACGCGGGGTTTCCGACGCCGACTGTGGGGCACGTGGACCACAACACGGCTCGGGAACAGCTCGAAACCATCCGAACCCTCATGGATCGGGCATCGACCTACCGCCGTGCCTTGGCACCGGCGATGACGTCGGTAGGCCTGATCGGAACTCTCGCCGGACTCGCGGCCCCCTTCGTGATTCGGGACAATGCCCGATCCTTCGCTTTTTACTGGTTGGCTGTCGGACTGGCCGGGGCGTGCACCGCGTTCTTGCTCATGCGCCGCCAGGCGTTCGCTGCCGGTGAACCATTCTGGACCCCCCCAGCCCGCCGCGTGGCCTCAGCCCTAATGCCCGCCCTGTTTGCCGGTACCGCCGTTGTAGGTCCGCTGGTAAATATCCATCAAGAAGGGGCCATGATCGCCGTGGCACTCCCGCCTCTGTGGCTCGTTCTCTACGGATGTTCGGTGCATTCAGCCGGTTTCTTCATGCCCCGCGGGATGCGCTTGTTTGGTTGGGGGTTTGTCATCGCCGGTTTGCTCAGCGCATTGGCCGCGGCCAATCCTCACCAAATCGAACCCTCCATTCGCATGGCTCATGCGGTCATGACGGCCAGCTTCGGCGGCGGCCACCTCGCCTATGGTCTCTACTTGCACTGGACGGAGAAGAAGCCCACGGCGTGAATCCAGAACCTTTTCCCTATCTGGATCGGGTCATCCACGAAAAGGCCCGTCTGGCCATCGTTTCCGCCCTCTCAGCCACCCCTTCCCTGACCTACACCGACCTACGGAACTTGCTGGTCATGACCGACGGCAATCTGACTTCTCACCTCCGGATCCTTCAGGAGGCCGGCCTGGTTTCCCTCTCCAAGTCCACCGGCGAAACCCGGCCGCAGACAACGTGCACCCTGACCGACCTCGGTCGCAACGCCTTTACTGAGTACCTGGGGCATCTAGAACAAATCGTTGCCCAGTTCCGAAAAACGACTCCATCCGCTTGATTCTTTTTGAACAACCCCGATGGTTATTAATCAGACGCTTTGTGACGCAAAGTAAATTATGAGAGTCTTAAGAGCGGAAGCAATGGGGATGTGTTTTGGGGTTCGTGACGCGATCGAATTAGCCCATGAGCGAGCTGCGGCCGGCCCGGTGACCGTCTTGGGAGATTTGGTCCACAATGAGTCGGTTTTGGCCGACCTCCGTGGGAGGGGTGTACTGATCCGACAAGACGCGTCCGACATTCCCACCCGGGAAGTCCTCATCACGGCCCACGGAGCTTCAAATCGCCGCATCGAGAGCCTTCGCCAATTAGGCCTGACAGTAACCGAGGCCACTTGCCCATTGGTTCACCGGGCTCATCAGGCGTTGAAAAAACTCGTGGCCGCGGGGTTCCACCCGCTGGTGATAGGTCAAGCCGGCCATGTTGAGGTCCGAGGCCTGACTGAAGATCATCCCGAGTGCGACGTCGTCTTAACTGAGAGTGAGGTGGACCAACTTCCCGAACGTCCCCGCTATGGGGTTGTGTCGCAAACCACGCAACCTGTAGCCCGGGTGCGAGAGTTAATCGCTCACCTGAGCCAGAGATTCCCCGGCTCAGAGGTCCGCTGGATTGACACCGTGTGCCAACCCACCAAAGACCGGCAGACCGCCGCCGAGAATCTGGCCGAACGCTGCGATGTGGTTTTGGTCATCGGAGGCATCCACAGCAACAACACTCGCCGCTTGGTGGACACTTGCCGGAGCCGCTGTGCCCGAGTCCATTGGCTGCAGACCTCGAACGACCTCGACCCAGCCTGGATCCGAGAAACTGATACCGTGGGCATCACTGCGGGCACCTCCACTCCGGATAGCGTGATCGAAGCCATTGAAACGGCCTTGAAGAATCTGTCGAGCCAGCGAATGAGTCCTCAGACCGAAGCAGCCTGAACCTCCTTTCACCTGCGCAGCCCTCACCGCCCACTTGCTGCCGCGGATCTGCCGGAGCCCAAACAGCAGCCCCTCTGGGTCATCGCGCTAAACCCCGCTGGCTAGTCCGCACAAACTGAATCAACTCCTTCAACTCCGGAGTGGTCGGCAAATCCGACTCCATCCGAGACAGGGCATTCTCCAAAGTTAGGCCCATTCGAAAGATGATTTTGTAGGCCTTGATCAGAGAACCGATGGTGTCGGCTGAGAAGCCTGCCCGCTCCAACCCGACCTTGTTCACAAACCGGGTCTCAGTCGGATTTCCGTCGGCCATCATGTAAGGCGCGATATCCTGAACCACCTTGGAGCAGCCGCCCACCATGGCGTATCGACCGATTCGACAAAATTGATGAACTGCCGCCAGGCCGCCGATGATGGCGTGGTCTTCCACGATCACATGCCCGGCCAAGGTCGCCAGATTGGACATGATGATCCGATTACCCACCTGCACATCATGAGCCAAATGGGTGTTGGCCAAGAAATAATTATCAGAACCCACCCGAGTCGCGTCTCCGTCTGAGGTGGCGCTGTGCACGCTCACAAACTCGCGGAACACGTTCCGGTCTCCGATTTGCAACCGAGTCACGCCCCCCTTCCACTTTAGATCCTGGGACTTCATTCCCAGGGAGGCAAAGGGGTAGATTTCGTTGTCGCATCCCAAAGTCGTATGACCCTCCAGAACGACATGGCTATGCAGGCGGCATCGCTCTGCCAGAACGACATGCTCACCAATCAGGCAGTAGGGGCCAATGTGACAGTCGGCTCCGATGAGGGCCTTGGAGTGAACGATTGCAGTGGGGTGGATCATTGGGGTCGATATCCCGTCAGGCTTCAGGTGACTCAACGGTCCATCAACATGAAGGTCACATTGGCTTCGCTGACCACCTCTCCGTCCACGGTGCACTTGCCCTTCGCTTTGCCGATCTTACCCCGGGCCTTGGTCATCTCCACCTCGATCATCAGAATGTCACCCGGGCGCACCGGCCTGCGCCACTTCACATCCTCTGCAGACATGAAGTAGGCCAGTTTCCCGGCATTCTCAGCCTGCCTCATCATCAAGATACCCGCCACCTGGGCCATGGCCTCCAACTGAAGAACTCCCGGCATGATCGGATGGCCCGGAAAATGTCCCTCGAAAAACGGCTCTCCCATGGTGACGTTCTTCTGCGCCACAATCCGAGATCCATCGATCTTGGTTACTTTATCCACCATGAGGAAGGGCGGGCGGTGCGGCAGAATCTGCATGACCTGCATGGTGTCCAGGGTCGCACCGTCGCGGACGAGAGTTTCGGTGGAAGTTGGAGAGTTCACTGTAGGCGTAGAGGCTGCGACGGGAGACTTGGCGGGCTTGGTAACGACAGGCTTAACCTCGAGGGCGGGAGCGGGAGGCGGAGCGAAGGTTTGTGCGGCCTCCAGTGGTCGGCGCATCTGAGCCAAAATCGCCTTGGCCAACTCCGTGTTGGCATGATGACTCGGCCGGGTGGCGATCACATGTCCGTGGATCGGGCGGCCGATCAGAGCCAGATCACCAACAATATCGAGCATCTTGTGACGAACAAACTCCTCAGGATACCGAAGCGGTTCTGTAGTCAGGACGGCGTCGTCGCGGATGACGATGGCGTTTTCCAGACTTCCGCCCTTGATAAGCCCGTTCTTAATGAGGAACTCAATTTCCTCGTAGAAGCAGAAGGTCCGGGCATGGCTCAACTCCTTCTCCCAACTGGCGGGCGTGATCTCGAGCGTGAAGAATTGAGTGAAGCGCCCCCCTTTGTCTGAACTCGTGCAAGTGATCTTGAAACCCGAATGCGGGAACACCGCCATCTGAGAACCTCCTACATTCACCTCGATTGGTGCAGTCACCCGATAGATTTCAACAGGGTCAGCCTGGGCCACCCGCCCCGCTTCCTTGACCAAGCGAACAAACTCCCGGGAACTTCCATCGGCGATCGGAGGCTCGTTGGCATCCAGTTCGATGATCGCGTTGTCGATGCCTGCGCCCGCCAGAGCCGCCAGCACATGCTCCACCGTATGCACCTTGACCGCCCCTTTTCCGAGGGTGGTGGAGCGTTGGGTGTCGACGACATGCTCGACCCGAGCCTCGATCTCCGGGGCGCCATCGAGGTCAATCCGCCGGAAGCGCAAGCCCGTGTTGGGCAAGGCCGGCAGGAGGTTCATCGAAACTCGGTTTCCGCCATGGAGACCGATTCCGGCGAATGAGACCGACTGCTTGAGGGTGTGCTGAGACGACACGGCCGATTGTTCTAGCCAAGGGAAAAGCGCCGACGCAATGACCCTTTGCAAGGGATTGCGCCGAACAACCTCGTCCACCGAAGAGGTGAGCCCCTGCTCCGACGGCGATTCGAGCCCACAAAAACGAGGAACCCTTCCAGTTTTCAGACAAACGCTTAGCCTCCGGGCCGTGAGTTCCATCGTCTCCTCGAAGCACCTGCGACTGGCCGAAGCAGGGCTCCTCGTTGTGGTCCTCGTCTTGGGAACACTGCTGACCGTCTTCGGCGGATCGGTCGAGCGCCCCCTCTTTGAAACCGGACCCAACGGTGAGCGCCGAAGAGTCTTCACCGAAGACGCCGATGGAAACCGCACCGCCGCCAAGGAACGGGTGAACAAGTTCCTCAACGCCGAAAACCTCACCCAACTGGCCAAGGACACGAGCTTCTTCGCCATCATGGCCGTGGGCATGACCTTCGTGATCATCGCTGGCCAAATCGACCTGAGCGTCGGAGCCATCTACGCGCTCTCGGGAGTTTTGGCAGCCCAGGTGTTCCACGCCTTCGGACCGGAGGGGCCCGCGGCTACTTCTCCCACCGAAGGTGCGTGGCTCGGTTGCGCTGTGTGTCTTGGAACAGGCTTGCTCTGCGGACTGGCCAACGGCGGCATGAGTGTCGCCCTGAGGGTTCACCCCTTCATCATCACCCTCGGTACAATGGCCATCTTTCGGGGCGTGGCCTTTGTGCTAACCCACGGACTCAGCACGGGCGGCTTCCCGGAGGGATTTCGATCTGGGGTCAAGTGGACAACTCCCGGGGGGCTCACCCTGGTCCCACTGGGGGCCATGGTGTTGGTCGCCGTGGCCGGGGGGCTGTGGCTTACGCGCACCGTTCCCGGACGTCGCATCTATGCGGTGGGCGGCAATGAGACGGCCAGTCGCTTCAGCGGCATCCGGACCGGGCGCGTAAAACTTGGAGTTTTCGCTGTCTCCGGACTGGCCGCCGGCATCGCCGCACTGCTGTCACTGGGATACTACGGTTCGGCCACGTCGGCCGACGGCAATGGCTACGAACTGAACGTCATCGCCGCAGCTGTGGTCGGCGGGGCCAGCCTCACAGGCGGACGAGGCACGGCCCTCGGCGCCCTGCTGGGAGCCCTGATCATCCAATTAATCTCCAGCGGGATCGTCATCCTGGGCATCGACCAGAACTACTCGCAGATCATTATTGGAGCGGTCGTTATACTCGCAGTACTGCTCGATCAGACCAATCGCTGGCTATCTTCTCGCCGACGGTGAATCACCCCGGATTGACTGTCGTGGTCTCGTAGCGATCCTGCTCAACTTCTAAGCGCATGCGCAGCGCGCTGAAGAACTTGCGTCCCTCAAACGCTGTCTGAAGTCGGCCATCGACCCATCGGCCATCCGGCAAGCGGAAGCGCTCAATCGACAGCGTCATTTTTTGAATCGAAGCCACCACCCCCGCGAGCACGTCAAAACTCTTGCCCAGTCGGGCCTCCACCCGGGCCAGCTCGTGTTCTTCGGTGTCGATCCACAGGCGACCCTGCAGGTGAGACATGAGCCGGTCGGCGAAAGCGTTGGCCGCGCTCCGACCGGATTCAACCGATCGAGCCGAGAACTCCAAGACGTAATTGGTTCGACCGGCGATCACCTCATGACCCACCCATCGGTAGTCAAAACGCCGGATGAGTGACTCATCGATTACCTCCATGCCTCGACGTTTTTTTACGGCGCTGTGTTTGCCGTACCGCTCGCGTGCCTCGCGATCTTTCCGCTCCTCGCTTCGAGCATCGCCCGGGGGCGGCTCGCGGTCATCGATGCGCACCAATCGTGCCGTCTCCACGCCATTGGTCACAGCCACGCGATACTCCTTAATCTTGCGCTCAGAAATCTTGCCGTCGGCTTCAAGGGTTTCAAAAACGGTCAAACGACGGCAGACATGCGCTCGACCTTCCTGCAACTCCGGCGTGGATTTGAGCCGTTCGACCAGCCCCTTCACGATGTCTTCGACCGATGGGCTCGTTTCCGAAACGCTCGCAGCACGAACCGTCATCCAAAGGCTCAGAACTAAGATTAAACAGCGCACCGCCATTGGGATAGAATTGAGGCAAGTTACCAATTTCGCAATCGGTACGACATCGAAGCCACTGGACGCGGGCCTCACCCAGTACCACCGTCGGCTTGATGCAACCGGCCGACATCACCCTCTTCGCACAAGAACTCGCCATCCGCTGGGTGGATGGCCGAGAAGATTTCATCCCCCTGGAAAGTCTCCGTCGTTTCTGTCCCTGCGCCGCCTGCATGGGTGAGAGCGACATTTTTGGAACCACCTACCGCCCTCCGCAGAGGCCGTATGGGACGGAATCCTTTCAATTGCGCAAACTACCCTGGGTGGGCAACTACGCTGTCCAACCCCTGTGGGGAGACGGCCACTCCACCGGGCTCTACACCTGGGAATGGCTTCGCCGGATCGCCGATGCCGTCAAATCCCCGATGACGGAGTCCGAATGAGGGTCCGCCCAGCAGCTCCTAAACCGGAGCCCAGCGGCCCCAACCCATGATCAGCTCTGCCGAACGCGCTCAAATCACCTTCCGGATGGAGCGCTGGCGCTCGGTCTTCGGGGGGATCATCGAGACGGCGGGAAACACCTTCCTCCTGCTCATCGCCACACGGGTCTTTAATCTGGAGCCATGGGCCAAGGCTCTCATCGCTGCCGGCACCTCTGTCGGTCTGCTGATCTCGCCGTTGGTGGTCAATGCCGCCCGCAACCTCGGACTCCAACCCTCCCGGGCCGTCTCCGGCTTACTAGGCCTTGGAGGCTTGAGCTGCCTGCTGGTGACCCTAGTACCTCATCCGATGGTATACACCGTTGGGTGCGTGTTGGCCTTGCTCACCTCGACCTGCGCCATCCCGCTGATGACCCAGATTTACCACGACAATTACCCAGCCGATCAGCGGGGCCGATTGTATTCCAGCGCCTTCATGGTCCGCATCGCAGCGGCCATGGTCTTTGCGTGGATTGGCGGACAAATCCTCAGCAGCGGCCTGATACCCGCCAACGCGTCTTCGAGCTTTTCCTTCGCCTCCGACCGTTGGCGTTGGATGACCGCCCTCTTTGCTCTGGCCTACTTTGCTGCGGCTGCGGTGGTGCGGCGCATCCCCACCCGAGCATTGGATTCGAGTGCTGCCCTCCATCCTTTGCAGGGACTTCGCTTCGTCCGAGAAGACCCGGTATTCCGGAACGCGTTGATGGCCTGGATGCTGATGGGTTTCGCCAACCTCGCCATGCTGCCCATCCGCGTAGAATACCTCGGCAATCCGCGCTTTGGTCTTGGACTGGGCGCGGCGGAGATCGCTTGGCTCACCTTGATCATCCCCAATGCGGCCCGCTGGATCATGAGCCCAATTTGGGGACGCTTGTTTGACCGGATGAACTTCTTTCGACTCCGCGTCACGTTGAATGCGGGCTTCGCTGTCGGCATCGCTACCTTCTTTATGAGTGAGACACCCGTAGGGCTCATTATCGGTGCGATTTTTTATGGCATCTCTACTGCCGGTGGCGACGTCGCTTGGGGCCTGTGGGTCACCAAGGTGGCCCCACCCGCCCATGTGACCGACTACATGGCTGTCCACACCTTCTCCACTGGAATCCGCGGGGTGCTAGCTCCCCTCTGCGCCTTTCAGGCTGTCCAAACCCTGTCACCGGCGACGATGGGATGGATCGCCGCGGCCATGATTGTGGCGGCCTGTGGCCTCTTGATTCCGGAGATTCGAGGGGCCGACCTGCGCCGCCGAGAGCTTATCTGAAACAAGAATCCCCCGGAGTTCCAGTGACGGAAACCCGGGGGATCACTCGATCGCGAAGGCTAGGATTCAGCCGATACCGTTTGAATCTAAAACCTCAAGGGTACCTTTAAATCGCCGCGACTTCGGAACCTAAGACTACTTCTTCGGCTCCACTTTCTTGGCCTCGTCCTTCTTGGACTCATCTTTCTTCTCGACCGGAGGAGCCACCCAACCGCTGTTAATGTCCAACCCCGGCAGCGCTGCCTCGAGCTTCTTGATTCCCTCTGGAGTCACCTGGGTCTGCCAGACATAGAGGTTGCGGAGGTGCTTGAGCCCCGCGAGTTTGGCCAAACCGGCATCGGTCACTTTGGTGCCATACAAGTTCAGATACACCAGGTTTTGGAGTCCCTGGATGTGGTCAAGCCCAGCGTCGGTGACCCCGGTCAATTCCAACCCCAGCGTCTGGAGGTGGGTGAGTCCGGAGATTTGCTTGAGACCCGCATCGGTGATCTTGGTGTTACCCAAGCGCAGCTCGACCAAGCTGTTGATCCCGGACACAGGACCCAAGGTCGCATCGGTCACCTCGGGGCCCTTCAGACGGAAATTGGCTTCCTTCCAGGGCACTCCGATGGCAATCGAGCGAGCTTCAATCCCGGCCTTAGAAAGAGCCGCGATTCCGGAAGCCTCGGAGGAGGCCGCTTGGTACTCCTTGGGCAATTGTGGCAGCGGCGGTACCGGCCGGGTAGGACGGGCGGGATTAGCAGCTGACGGGGCTGGGGCCGCCACGGCCGCCGCCAGCACCACGCCCTCCGGCCACTTGGCGCCGTCTTTGATCCATTCCTTCAACTTGGCGCGAATAGGTTCGGCCAAGGGTCCGCCCTCCGACGGCATTAACTCGTCGTTGTCCTTGTCCAGAAACACACGGTGGATGATCTCACTCTTATCCGGGTCTCCAGCAACAACCGCCGGCTTGTCGCTCTTACCTCCTTTGAATGCGGCTTCCTTGGAATCCACACGATACTTACCCTTCTGTTTTTCGGTGCCGTGGCACTTGAGACAGTGCTCGGTGAGGATCGGGGCAATATCCTTGGAAAAATCGACGGCGGCCTGGGCCGCGAAGGCCGTGAGGCTCGCCGCTACGACGGTGGAAGAGAGGATCTTCATA
Source organism: Verrucomicrobiota bacterium (assembly GCA_039796015.1). Classification (GTDB taxonomy): domain Bacteria; phylum Verrucomicrobiota; class Verrucomicrobiia; order Limisphaerales; family UBA9464; genus SXXZ01. The sequence goes on along the minus strand of JBDKKQ010000167.1, from coordinate 10,185 downwards.
CGAACTCAGTTAACGAACAGTTTTGGTGAAGGCTTCGCTAGAGTTTCACTGCACCCACCGTCAAATGGAATCCCAAAGACGGGCAAAAACGCATGGAAGCCAGCATTGCCCAATAAACCTCACCGTGGTTGTTTAGACTAATGAATGTGCACCATCTGGAGCTTTTCTATTATGTGGCGCGGCACGGCGGCATTATGGAAGCGGTGCGCAACATGCCCTATGGAATCCAGCAACCCGCCATCAGTGGGCAACTGCTCCAACTGGAATCCTACCTGGGAGTAAAACTCTTTCGCCGACGTCCCTTTGAACTGCTGCCAGCAGGCACGGATCTCTACGAGTTCATCCGCCCTTTCTTCGGCGAACTGGGCAATATGGAAAAACGGCTCCGAAGTGCTTCCCAGGAGATCCTACGGGTGGCCGCCCCGGTGGTGGCTCTCCGGGACCACTTGCCTCGGGTGCTGCAAGAGGTTCGCAAAAAATTCCCTCACCTCCAACTCACGCTGCGGGCAGGTCAGCAACCTCAGGTCGAAGCATGGTTGGAGCGGCAGGAAATCGACTTCGCAATCACCTTGCTCGAAGGCCAGGGCGCCAAAGGCCTGAACCACCTGCCGCTACTGGAACTGCCGCTCGTTTTGCTGGTGCCCAAGGCATCCCGATTCCGGGCCGCCTCGGAAATCTTCGAGGCCTTGGCGACGGAAAGCCTCGAAGACCCACTCATTTCCATCACCGCTGTCGAGTTGGCTCCCCGTCGCTTCCGCGAGTTCCTAGAAAGCCGCTCGCTCGAATGGCCTTCCCGAGTTGAGGTCACCGATTTGGAGTTGGTTGAGGTCTATGTCCAAAGTGGATTCGGAATCGGACTGAGTCTGGCTATCCCTGGGAGTTCCCTCGCCAAAGATCTGAGGGTGCTCCCCATCTCCGACATTACCCCACTGCGTCTGGGAGCGGTCTGGCAAGGGGCCCCTACTGCCGTGATGAGCACCCTTATCGAGACCCTCAGGTCGTATGTAGAAAAGATCACAGGAAACCTACCACCCCCGCCCGAAAGCCTGTCGATCCGGTCGAACCATTGATCCGCAGCCCCACCGGTGACACCGTTGCCGGGTGAGCCATCTGAAACTCGCCCGTCAGGTCTTCGACATTGAATTGGCCGCCCTGCGCTCCGTAAGAGAATCTCTGGACGAGTCCTTCGACCGGGGAGTGGAGTTGGTCTGCTCGACACTTTCAGCCCGCCGGAAGATCGTCGTGCTGGGTGTCGGTAAGTCGGGCAACATCGGCAAAAAAATCGCAGCCACGCTCAGCAGCACAGGCTCCACGGCGGTGGTCCTCAATCCGGTGGATGCCCTCCATGGAGACCTTGGCATTGTGCAGGACGGCGACCTCATCCTCGCGCTGAGTTATTCGGGAGAGTCTTCGGAGTGGAACGACCTCCTGCCGGCGCTGCGTCGGTTCTCTGTCCAAATCATCGCGCTGACCGGCAATCCGGGGTCCACCCTGGGCAAGCACAGCGATGTGATTCTGGATATCCAGGTTCCCAGAGAAGCCTGTCCCTTCAATCTAGCCCCAACGGCTTCCACCACTGCCACACTGGTGATGGGCGACGCCCTAGCCATCGCGGTGATGACCGCCCGCGGATTCCGGAAGCAAGACTTCGCCCAGCGCCACCCGGCCGGGGCCATCGGGCGGGCCCTGCTCTACAAGGTTGGTGACATCATGCGACGCGATCATCGCAACGCCGTGGCCCGCCAGGATCAGACCGTCCAGGATGGACTTCTGACCATGACACAAGCCAAGACCGGCTCGGTCAGCGTGGTCGACGGCAAAGGACGCTTGGTCGGTGTGTTCACCGACGGAGATCTCCGCCGACGGCTCGCGGCCCACGAGAACATCCTTCAACGACCGCTGAAGGAGGTCATGACTCGCAAGCCCATTACCATCCGTGACGACGCGCTGGCCGTGGATGCTCTGAGAATTTTCAACGATCGCAATATCGACGACCTGATCGTGGTCAATGCCAACAAGGAACCGGTTGGGCTGGTCGACTCGCAAGACCTCCCCAAGCTGAAGCTGATGTGAGCGATCCAAGAATCCGTCACGTTTTCCGCATTCACGCCGGGCCCTACCCGCCGTAGAGTCCCCTCATGGTACACGTCGGCATCGGATACGATGTCCATTGTTTAGTCCCCGACCGCAGGCTGGTCTTGGGGGGCGTCGAGATTTCTCATAGCAAAGGCTTGGACGGTCACTCGGACGCCGACGCCCTGCTTCACGCCATCACCGATGCCGTCCTCGGGGCGATCGGCGAGGTCGATATTGGCCATCTCTTCCCCAACACCGACCCGGCTTGGCGGAATGCCCCAAGCCGAATCTTCCTCGAAGAGGCTGCCCGCCGGGTCAAAGCGCGGGGCGGAAGGATCGTCAACATCGACGCCACCCTCATCGCCGAACAACCCAAAATCTACCCCCACATTACGGCCATGAAGACCCACATCGCCACCGCGCTAGGCATCCTGCCAAGCAAAGTCGGTGTGAAGGCCACGACCAACGAAACTATGGGTTTCGTTGGCCGAGAAGAAGGCATCGCCGCCATGGCGGTCGCCTCGGTTGATTTGCCGGAAACTGAATCCTGACACAGATCATGGGAGCCAAAGCAGACATTGGGTGGACCACCCCGGGACCCGACGGAATCAAACGCCACGTTTACGCCCAGCATGTGGGGATCCAGTGGAAGTTCTTCGAACGCTCCAAGCGGCGAGGCTCAGACATCGAATGGGTTTCGATGCCCGAACCGCCGCTCTTGGACTGGCTGGAGCTGCTCGACGCCCTAGAGCGAGGCTATGTGCGCCGCCGATACCCACCCGAACACATCGAGGCTGTGCGTAAACACATCCGGGAACAGTTTCCCGAATACCGGTTTGAGTGAGCCAGAGGGTTTCCCGTTTGAATCGATATAATTTCAGGACAGACTGAAACTTATGAGCCGCCCGATCATTCTGGTGACGCCCAGCACCCACGCCGTCGGCGCGGAATTTCCTGATCACTCCATCAGCGTCAGCAGTCGGTACTTAGAGGCCATTCTGGATGCCGGAGGACTCCCTCTGGCATTGCCTCAGCTGACCCACCGTGGGCGTTTGGCCGAGTATCTGAAACGAGCAGACGGGGTGCTGCTGACCGGCGGCGACGACATTCATCCCAAGCTCTACTGGCCCGAGGTCCCCTCGGATTTGCTGGAGCGTTGCGAGTTCCCAGAACCAGACCGCGACGTGATGGAGTTAACCTTGTTGGATGAACTCTTTCGGCACCCCAAGCCGCTATTGGCCATTTGCCGAGGACATCAACTCGTCAACGTGGCCCTCGGGGGATCGCTCTATGTCGACCTCCCCTCCCAGCGTCCCGGTGATATCCCCCACGCCCAAATGAGCCGACGATTCGAGGCGGTTCACCCGGTCGATATTGTTCCAGACACTCAAGCATCCGCCATCTACCGCACTAAAACTCTGGGTGTGAATAGCACGCATCACCAGGCCATCCACCGATTGGCCGACCCGCTCCGGGTAACGCTCAGTGCGGCCGACGGGGTCATCGAAGGGACCGAGCTTCGGGCGGAAAGTTCCGGACTGTTGCCATGGTTCGCCTCGGTTCAATTCCATCCTGAACGCCTTTATTCAACCCATCCCGAACACGCCCGACTGTTCCGTGCCTTTGTGCAGGCCTGCACTCAAAACCACTGACCCATGAAACTCTTTCTCTACGTTCTTCTCATCAGTATCGGGTGCTCAAAGCTCCAGGCTGCGGATCCGTCGCAACTCACCCCACCGCCCACCTACGAATACCGCCCGGGATCCTTCGACGGAACCGGCAAGTGGTTTGTCGACCGCGAGATTGCTCATTTCATGTCCCATCAAGGGGCACCTTGGCTAGAGCGGGAAGAGCGCGAAACCGAGGAAGCCCCGAATCGCCTGGTGAGCGCCCTGAGCCTAAAGCCAGGGTATCAGGTGGGCGATGTCGGCGCAGGCAGCGGCTACCTCACTTGGCGCATGGCCCGAGTCGTGGGCCCGACCGGCAAGATCTATGCGAACGACATCCAACCGGAAATGATCTCATTTCTGCGCACCAACCTTTTGGTGCGAGGCATCACCAACGTGGTCCCGGTGCTGGGCACCACCACCGACCCCCGACTGCCAGACAACACCCTCGACCTCATCCTCTTGGTGGATGTTTACCACGAGTGCGATCACCCGTTGGAGATGACCCGTCGCATGACCGATGCACTCAAGCCGGGAGGCCGACTCGTCTTCGTCGAATACCGCGGCGAAGAGCGCTGGATCCCCATCAAGCCCTTGCACAAAATGACAGCGGCCCAAGTCCGGAAGGAGATGGCGTTGCATCCGCGGTTGGCATTCGTTGAGAACCTCACAAACCTACCGCGTCAGCACATTCTGATTTTTCAGAAGAAAACGGCCCCACCCGGAAACTCTCACTGACAAACTCGAACTCGCGGTTGACGACCCTCCAGAAAACCGCCTACCGTCACGGCTCATTTCGGTGTTCCAGAGTAGCTCAATGGTAGAGCAATCGGCTGTTAACCGATGGGTTGAAGGTTCGAGCCCTTCCTCTGGAGCCATCGTTTCCTCTTCTGCAGTTTTCCTCTTTCGCGGTTTTCTTCTTTCGAGGTTTTGGTTTGTCGCGGTTTTGTTTTGTTCGATCTCCCGCTCGTTTTCATTGTATTCGAAGCCCCAGAAAACGAGTTCCACCGGGGCACTCGTGGTTTCTAAAAATTACCTATGAATCATTGGGTGGCACTCCTGTCCTGACACCGCTGCTTTGAATTGGCAGTACATCAGCCCAAATCAAAGACGAGCACTTGAGTCGAAGCGGTGGCCGTCAACGTCAGTTCCTCAGTCTCAGACACCGCCGCGGCGTCTCCTGCCGACATCAACTCTCCGTTGAGCACGAGTTGACCTTCGGCCGCATGAACCCAGGCCTGGCGGTGGGCGGCCAAGGGGTGATGAAGACAATCTCCGGCCTGCAATTTTCCTAACCAAAGGTCGCAATCCTGATGAATGGCTATAGAGCCCGTCCGACCGTCACGACTGGCAACGAGGTGCAGAACTCCTGAGGCGGCCCCTGTCATGGATTTCTCCTCGTACCGAGGCGGAACACCGCGGCGTTCGGGCACGATCCAGATTTGGAGAAGGTGGACCCAGTCCTCCCCAGAAGGATTCACCTCACTGTGATGCACCCCCGTCCCGGCGGCCATGTACTGCACATCACCTGCCCGGATCACCCGCCCATTGCCCATGGAATCTCGATGCTCCAAGGCTCCAGTCAGGACATAAGTAAGGATTTCCATATCCCGGTGAGGATGCATGCCAAAGCCCATCCCTGGCGCTACCCGGTCATCGTTGATGACTCGCAGGCTGCGGAACCCCATCCAACGAGGGTCGTGATAATCAGCGAAACTGAACGTGTGGAAGGAGTCCAACCAACCGTGGTCCGCGTGCCCGCGCTCATGCCCCCTGCGGATCGTCATCATGGAACCGAAGGTGACCGAGCTCCACGTGACAGGCAACCCACCTCGCCTTGGAACGGACACAGCGGCGGAATAGTCCGCCTGGAATAATCTCTAGCGTCCAACTCACGCCGTTGAATTGTCCGTGGACCAAAGCCTGTCCCCGTGACACGTTGATTTAAGAATCCACCCTTTCGATGAACGCTCCCCGAATCCCTTGCAGCGGACCCCTGAGCAGCCGGCGCGACTGGCTTCGGGTGGGTGGTTTGAGCGCCTTCGGACTATCCCTGTCCCACCTTCTAGATCCGAGCGGCCGCGCCTTGGGATCACTGGCCAACACCGGGACAGGCTCCCGGTTCGGTCAGGCCAAAGCGTGCATCCTCATCTTTTTGGCCGGAGGCCCCCCACAGCACGAAACCTTTGACCCCAAGCCCGACGCTCCGTCGGAGATCCGCGACACGTTCCGCTCCATCGCCACCCGGATTCCCGGGACTCATTTCTGCGAGACACTCCCCTACACAGCCAAGGTCGCCCATCGCCTCAGTGTCATCCGCTCGATGACCACGGAGATCGATGCCCATTCAACCAGCGGGGCCTTCATGCTCACGGGCTATGAACCCCAGACCAAGGCCGAGAACGTTCCCCCAGGCCCCCAGGATTGGCCAAGCATCGCTTCCGTCGTGGGCATGCTCAAACCGAGCACCCGTTCGCCCATGTCGGCCGTGGTGCTGCCGGAACCCTTGGCCAATGACGGCAACATTCTCTGGCCTGGCCAGAACGGTGGTTTCATGGGCCCCGCGTGGCATCCGATGCTCATGCGCTGCGACCCCACTCAACTTCCGATGCAAATCGAAGGACTGAGCCGTCAACCGGGAGTCTCGGATTTGCGCCTGCAAGAGCGTCGAAGCCTCCTAGAGCAATTTGACGCCCGCTTTCGTCAAGGTGTGGGCAGCGGGGCTGTCGCCTCTTGGGACCAATCGCACCAGAAGGCCTTTGAACTACTGCACGCCGATGCGAGTCGACGCGCTTTCGAGTTAGAACGCGAACCCGCCGCCATCCGTGAGGCTTATGGCCCACACAAATTCGGCCAAAGCCTCCTGCTGGCCCGGCGGTTGGTCGAAGCGGGCACACGATTAGTCCAAGTGAATTGGCCCCGGGAAGGCAAGGCCGAGCTCGCTGGAAGCCCCCTCTGGGACACCCACGCCAGCAATGCCAGCCGTGTCCGGGATGTTCTGTGCCCCCAGTTTGACCGATCCTTCGCCACCCTCATCGAAGATTTATCGAGTCGCGGTCTGCTCGACGAAACTCTGGTCGTGACCCTGGGTGAATTCGGTCGATCCCCGAAAATCAACGCCGTGGGCGGACGAGACCATTGGGGCGCTTGCTTCTCGTTGGCCATGGCCGGTGCCGGGGTGCCGGGCGGACAAATTATCGGCTCCAGCGACCGCATTGGAGCTTATCCTGACTCGCGCCCGGTGCGCCCCCGGGATCTCTCAGCCACTTTGTTTCACCTGTTGGGATTGTCTCCCAGCGCCGAATACCTCGACGGTTTGGGCCGCCCCCGAAGCCTCACCGACGGCGGCGTCGCGCTGCGCGAAATTGTCGGCACCTGACCCGGGCCAGATCGGAGACTTTTCTTAAGCGAACCGATCGTCGCTCTTCCCGTTTCAGAACTGTTTTTAGCTCCTTCGGAAAACACTGTTTCCATCGAGTTGAGGAGGAAAGCGCGACACCACTGAGGAAAGCTTGAGAGACTCTCACTACCCAGCGGGGTCGCTGACTATGACCTGGAACTTCAAAGGTCCATCGGGCAAATCCTCTTCGGGACCGAGGACGTCTCCCTCCAACCAGCGCCGACACCGTTTCCTGGCCGTGAGTGAAACGTAATTTATTGCAGTCACATCCAACCACTCGTGGCCTTGCCACAGCGCGACAGAGGGACATGCGCGCCGGAGGGACAGGCAATAGGGGAAATCTGGAGCGCCAAATTCAGTCTGGAACCTCCTCCGGTTTATCGCTTGGATACTAGAGCAATCGGCTGGCTTTAAATCCAGTCCTGTCACCCATGGCCTCTTCCAACGCACACCAGATCGTCACTGAAATCTTCCGAGTCTTCGAAGCCAAGGGGCATCGCAGCTACGGAGAGGATGTCACAGAACTTCAGCATGCCCTGCAGTGCGCCACCTTTGCTCAGCAAGCAGGGGAAGCTCCGGAGGTCATCGTGGCGAGCCTCCTGCATGATTACGGGCATCTCCTGCATGATCTCGGCGAGGATGTCGCCGATCACGGCATCGACACACGGCACGAGCGCGTGGGGGCCAACCAATTGGAGAAGTGGTTCAGCCCAGCAGTGGTCGAACCGATCCGCATGCATGCCGATTCCAAGCGTTACCTGTGCTGGAAAGAGGCTGGTTACTTTGCCGAGCTGTCAGACGCTTCCAAGCAGAGCCTGTCCCTCCAAGGCGGACCCATGGAGGAACCAGAAGCCAGAGAATTTGAGAAGCGACCCCAATTTGATCGAGCCATCCGCGTCCGGCGTTTTGATGATCAGGGCAAGGTTCCCGACATGAAAACGCCGACCTTAGAAGACTTCAGGCCTTTGGTGGAGTCGATGTTCCGCCAGTAGTTCTGACTAGGTCGGCCATCGCTGTCTTAAACACGCTCCTCAGCAACGTTCCGGAATCCACGGAAAGTTGCCGGTTTAAAATCCGCGGTTTTGCCGGATCCTCGGATCGGTTTTATTTCCGGATGTCGTTTTCTTTCCGGATAAGCGCCCGCGTTTCTTTCTTCTTCCATAGGAGGCCGAATGCGTCCGGGGCCCACCCGAGTTGATCAGAATTGGTTTGGGGCAACCGACAAGCTCAGGCCGGATCGATGATCCGTTAAGTTTCTGAACTCAGTGGTTTTCAAACCGGCACTGACACACGCTGTTCAACCGAGCCTCAGCATCGAAAATGCTGGGCCGAACACCTCTCACCGTCTTCGATGGATCAGCCTAAATCGGAGGATTCCACCGGACCCGGATAGCTAGAGTTAGATCTCGTCAAACTGGACTCACTGCAGGTCAAAGGCGGAACTTAGGGTTCTGCCCGAGGAATTGGACCGGGTTCTGATAGATTACCCTATCGATCGCCTCGGCCGTCCACCCGCGACGACGCATCTCCAAGGCTGTCTTGGGGATCGCCAGCGGCACACTCTCACCCCAGTCGCAGGCCGAGTTCATCCACAAGCGCTCAGAGCCGTAACAATCCAAGATGTCGACCGCGCGAGCCGGGGTGCACTTGCTGATCGGATAAAGCGTCATTCCGGCCCAATGCCCTCGGTCCAGGACTATTTGGACCGTATGCTCCTCGACATGGTCGATGAGCACCCGCTCTGGGCGGATCCGCGAGTCGGCCGCCAGCAGATCCAGAATCAGGCGAGTACCCTTGAGTTTGTCCTCCAGATGGGGCGTGTGAACGAGGATCATTTGCTCGGTCTTGGCCGCGAGATCCACGTGCATTTCGAGCACCTTCAATTCATTCCGTGAATTCTTGTTGAGACCGATCTCACCGATCCCCAAGACGTTAGGTCGGTCCAAGAACTCCGGAATTAGCGCAAGAACATCGGAGGCCAAGGCAACATCCTCAGACTCCTTCGGGTTAATGCACAGCCAACAGAAATGCGGCAGTCCGTAACGCAAAGCGCGGGCCGGCTCGTACTCCGTCAACTGCCGGAAATAGTCTTGGAAACCGTCGACCGAAGAGCGGTCGAATCCCGCCCAAAAAGCCGGTTCACAGACGGCCTCGCAGCCAGCTGTGACCATGTCAACGTAGTCATCCGTCGTCCGGCTGACCATGTGGCCGTGTGGTTCGATGTAGCGCATTGAATCCCACAGAGCAAAGCTTCGAAAGCCACAAACCACAAGTCGCAACCCATCCTCACAGCGGGATGCAAGGATTACGCCGAGTGCTAATCCATGCAGGTTTTCACCCTGGAGCGGACCTGAGCTTCAGTTATTCATCCGGGCAAATACGATCACCCGAACCGGCTCATCGGAGCCGGCCAAGCGGAACGAATTCATGGCGCCAAAGGTAAAACCCTGAGAGGTGATCTGCATTTCGCGACCCCTAATGAATGTCGGAATGGTCAATTTCAGCACAATGTTAAGGCGATCCAGTCGATTCTTCAGACCACCAGCCACCATGTTAGTTAACTCACCCACCGCATCGCGCATCTCGGCATCACCGAACTGCGAAGAACCCAGCATACCGCCCACAACCTTGCGAGCGACATTGCTTCCCAGCACTAGGTGCACATTAGCAGTCAAACCTCCGGTCATCCCGACGACTGCTGCCACACCATCGACATCGAAGGATTCGGGAGCTGGTTCATTGGCTGAAGACTCGATCTGGCTTCCAGTCATCATGGAGAGCACATCACGAGTAACAGCATCAATCATTGGCGCTATTTGGGGTGGTTCATTATTCATAGAATTGAATTTGAGAGCTGATATTTTCTGACCAACGATCGATTTAAAAGGATTGATTTAATCATTTATCGCCATCCAGGCGGGTTAAGCCTGTCCCTAGCCTGTCCCTAGCCTGTCCCTAGCCTGTCCCTAGCCTGTCCCTAGCCTGTCCCTAGCCTGTCCCTAGCCTGTCCCTAGCCTGTCCCTAGCCTGTCCCTAGCCTGTC
>JBDKKQ010000166.1:0-4082 GCA_039796015.1 Verrucomicrobiota bacterium | reverse complement strand
AAAGAACGAGGCCCGGCAGGATGACGTTGCAGGCGAGGTTGAGGAGCAGGCTCTCCTTCGCGGGAGCCGCGGTTCGGGGGGCGGCGGTCATGTGGGGTTCGGTGGCGGGCATCGCGTGGCCTCAGAACCTGTCGTCACCGCGCTCGAAAATCCAGCAGAGGATGTTTGGTGACATTTGGGATGTGCTTGGCGTGCGGGTGGGAGATCAGGTTCCATGCACGCATGTTGTGGCAATCGTTGCGGTGGGCGGTGGGTCTCGCAGTGGCGCTGGTTCCGCTGGCGGGTGCGGCGGCGGATGCCGATGCGGCGCTGCGGGCCTTCTACCAGCGTCGCCTCGATACGTCGTTCCGGTTGGAGCCGACCACGGCCACACTGCTGGGCGATCACCGATTTGACGACCAATTGGAGGACGTCTCAAAAGCCTCCCGGGCCCGCTGGGTGGCGGAAACGCGCGCCACGCTGAAGGCCTTGCCCAAGGCGGTGGAGTATCGGGCTCTGAGCCGGGACAGTCAGATTGATTTCGAGATCTTCCGCCACGATCTCCAGGCGTCGCTGTGGTTGAACGACAACACCCGTCCCTTCGAGGAGGATCCCCGGGTGTACGGCAGCTACGTCAGCGACAGCGTGTATTCGTTGCTGGCCCAGTCCACGCGGCCGAAGGAGGAGAATATTCGGAATGCCCTCGCACGGATGCGCAAGATCCCCGCCATCCTCGACGAGGCCGAACGGACGTTGAGCCATCCGCCCCGGTCCATCCTCGAGACGGCGATCCGTCAGAACAAGGGGGCCATCGCGTTCTACGAGTCGGAGGTCTTGGAACTGGCTGGCGAAACACCGCAACGGGCCGAACTTAAGACGGCGGCCATGTCGGTCGCAGCCCGATTGAAGCGGTATCAGGAGTTCCTCGAAAAAGACCTCATGCCCCGGGCGACGGGCCAGTGGCGGTTGGGCCGGAAGCGCTTCGCTCAGAAGCTTGAATGGGTGCTCGATGCCGGTGTCGGTGCCGATCAGGTACTGGCCGACGCCGAATCAGAATTCGCCCGTGTGAACGGTGAGTTGCGGGTCATCTCGCGGCAGTTGTGGAGCCGCTATTTCCCGAAGCAGGCGTTGCCGCCGGATGACACCGAAGGACGCCGACTGCTAGTGGCTCGGGTGATCCAGGCCGTGAGCCAGGAACATGGGGCCGCGGCGGACTTGGTCTCCGATGCACGCGCCTCGGTGGACCGCATCAAGACGTTCATCCGCGAACGGGACATCTTGCGATTGCCGGATCCGGACCGCTGCCAAGTCATTGAAATGCCCGAGTTTAAACGCGGTAATTCATTGGCCTACATGGAGTCGGCCCCTCCGCTGGATCCGGCGGCCGTGAGTTTTTATGCGGTCAGCCCGCCGCTGGCCGACTGGGGGCCCGATCGGGTGCGGAGTTTCTTGGAGGAATACAATGAGCACATGCTCCAGATTCTGACGATCCACGAGGCCTACCCGGGGCATTATGTGCAGTTGGAATATGCCAATCGATCCACCTCACCCATTCGTCGCGTGCTGCAATCGGGGGCCTTTGTCGAGGGTTGGGCGGTGTACACCGAGCAAATGATGCTCGATCAAGGCTATGCCGATGGGGACCTGCGGGTGCGGTTGATGCAGCTCAAATTCTACCTGCGGGCCGTGGTCAATGCGATCCTGGACCACCGGCTCCATTGCAGCGGCATGACCGACGAGGCTGCTATGAAGTTAATGGTGGAGGGTGCCTTTCAGTCTGAGGGCGAGGCCCGCCTCAAGCTCATTCGCGCCAAGCAGACCAGCACGCAGCTCAGCACCTATTTCGTGGGGCGGATGGCTCATTATCGGCTCAGGCAGCAGATCGAGCGGGAGTTGGGCGAGCGGTTCGAACTGGGGCGTTATCATGAGGCCGTGATCTCGCACGGATCGGTGCCGACCAAATACCTCCTGGAATTGGTCCGAGCCCGATTGAACGAAGCGCGTTGAAGGAGTGTGAGAATTGTTGCCTGGAAGGAGGCGAGGAGGAGCTTCTGAAAGCTCCCTCAATTCCTCCTGCGGTTCTGCACCCTCCGCTCCGCTCCACTGAAACGGTTTAATGGGATCGGTTGCGCCGCCGGCATTGTCTTCAGCAAGAGCTTGGTTGTTGGCTCGTTGCGGACCGCCCACGGGCCAGCTCCGGGCTCTCAGTTTGCTTCGCGGACGAATCCGCGGAGAGATCACGTTCCTTCGAACTCTATCGCTCCGGCTCAGCGCATCAGGAGGACCACTCGGGAGTGGGCAAAGATCACGTCGGGATCGCGTTGCAGTGCTTCAAAGTAGCTGCGGGGAAAGCCATGGCCTTCTTCCGAGGCGACCAGCAGGCGGCGGGTTTGTGTGAGGAGGTCCAGAGCTTCGTTGGGTGAGAGGGGAATACGCCGATCTAAAGCCTCGTCGATGGTGACGATCAGCCGAGAGAGCGGCAGCAACCAGGCAAACCAAGGGTCACTCGAGAGCAGTTGCAGGAAGTGATTCGGGGAAGAAATTGGCCCCATGGCGACTTCGTAGCCTACCCGTTCGGAATCGACGAGGGTCTTGTGGAGTTCTAGCAAAGCCTCCCGGACTTTCTGAAGTTGGGGATGGGGTTGGAGACGCGACACGCATCAGGGTCTCTCGAAAACTCCGGACAGGCAAATCGGAGGCTTGTCTCAATGACTCCGGCCGAGATGCCCTTGCAAGGATGCCGCCCGGGGACTTCCGAGGTAGGGACCGATCTCCGAGCCGTCCGTGTCTGCGGCGGAGTAATCTCTGCGGCGTTCTGTGTCTGCGGACGTGGCGCTTTCGGAGAAATCGCCCCACCTCGGAGGGACTTGGGTGAGGTGGGTTTTTCAGTCACTCGTATGTAGCCCGGGGACTTCCGAGGTAGGGACCGATCTCCGAGCGGTCCGGCTGGTGAGTTGGCCAATCTGATTGTGGATGACCACAGGGGTGTCGACCCGCTCACTCTCCTCCGGCCACTACTTCGGAATTGCCTCCGCTTTCCATACGGGCGTCGAGAGGTTCTCCTCAAGCCGCACCCCCAGAACACACCAAGCCCTCCCTAGGTCGAGCAAGCATCCAAGCGACTCCTCCGGTGTCACCACCCCCTTTTCCACCGCAAAAGGCGAGGAACCGTTTTTGCGGTCTGTGCGGATCGAGTTTCCGATGCCAATCGCTCTTGGTTTGGAATAGATTTCAGGCCTTCTGATGAAGTTTGTTTCGACGTTATGGATCCTCGCGATGTGTGCGGGGTTGGGATGTTCACAGGAGGCTTCCGTCTCGCGTGTCCCCAAGGCACAGGCACCGGCACCCTTTCCAGTGACAGTGGCCCCGGTGGTGATCCAACCGGTGGACCGAACCCTACCCATCGTCGGCACGTTGTACGCCAAAGATTCGGCCCTGGTTTCTGCGGAGGTGGAGGGCAAGGTGGAGCGCACTCTTGTGGAGTTCGGAGACCGGGTGAAGGCGGGTCAGGAGTTGGCTTGGATTGATACCGATTCCTACACGGCGTTGGCCCATCAGGCCGAGGCACGGGTGGAGCAATCGAGGGCCCTGGCACATGGGGCCGAACAGGAACTGCATCGACAACAAGTACTGCTCAAAACGGGTATCGCCGCTCCGGCAGATTTGGATGGGGCCGAGGCTCAAGCCGACCAGACTCGCGCTGCGTTGAAGGCGGCGGAGGCGACCCTGGCCGTGGCCCGGTTGAATGTCGACCGGAGCCGGATTCGCGCCCCGTTTGATGCGGCTGTGGCCGATCGGATCGCTTCGGCCGGCGACTTTGTGCGCCCCGGTTCGCCGATGTTCCGCATGGTTAATGATGGTGTCCTGAAGTTCATCGCCCAGGCCCCGGAGAGCTTCGGTCCCCAGGTGGTGCGCGATTTGCCTGTGGTGTTTACAGTGGATGCCTATCCTGGCCGGCGTTTTGAAGGTCGGGTGTTCTTGATCAGCCCTCAGGTGAATCTCACCACCCGAATGTTTGATTTTGGTGCCTTGGTTCCCAATGCCGAACGCCTGCTCAAGGCGGGCACTTTTGCTCGGGGTGAATTGGTTCTGGAGCGGGCCGT
>JBDKKQ010000165.1:0-14839 GCA_039796015.1 Verrucomicrobiota bacterium | reverse complement strand
GGGCTCGATGTTTCCCCGGATACCCGCGTTGGCTCCCTAGCCATTGGGCAGCAGCAGCTTGTAGAAATCGCCAAGGCCCTGTCTACCCAAGCCCGCGTGCTCATCATGGACGAGCCGACCTCGAGCTTGTCCGCCGGCGAGGCCGAGAACTTGTTCCGGGTCATCGACGACCTTCGGGCCCGCGGCGTGAGCATCGTGTACATCTCCCACCGACTGGGCGAAGTAACCCGCCTGGCCGACCGGGTGATGGTGCTCCGGGATGGCGAGAACAGCGGCGAACTCGCCCGCCACGAAATTAGCCACGCCGCCATGGTACGGCTGATGGTCGGCCGGGATTTGTCTCAGTTCTACCCGCACCAACCCCATGCACGGGCCGAGACCGTTTTGGAGGTTCATGGGCTCCGAACTCCGGCTCATCCCACCCATCCGCTCACCTTCCAGATACGGGCCGGCGAGATGGTCGGATTGGCCGGTCTGGTCGGCGCAGGCCGCACCGAAGTGTTGCTGGCGCTCTTCGGCGTCCAACCGGCCGTCGGCGGAACCTTGAAAATCGGGGGCCAGCCCCTCCGTGCTCAGACCCCGGCCCAAGCCATCGCCGCCGGGTTGGCATTGGTGCCCGAAGATCGAAAGCGCGAGGGCTTGGTTCTGGGAATGCCGCTGCGCGAAAATCTCAGCTTAGCCAGCCTGCGCCAAGACCAGCGCCATGGATTCCGCGATACCGCCCGCGAAGCCTCTCTCAGTGCCGAGATGATCCAGTCGCTGCGCATCAAAACCCCGAGCGATCGGCAGGTGGTGCAGTTCCTCTCCGGCGGCAATCAACAGAAAGCGGTCATCGGCAAATGGCTGGCACTGAAGCCCAAGGTACTGCTCCTCGACGAACCCACACGGGGTATCGATATCGGTGCTAAACAGGAGATTTACCGTCTGATGGAAGAACTTGCCGCCCAAGGCGTAGCCATCGTGTTTGCTTCCAGCGAGATGGAAGAAATTTTAGGCATGAGCGACCGCGTGCTGGTGATGCACGAAGGCCGGATCACCGGCGAACTCTCCCGCCATCAACTCAGCGAGGAGGCCATCTTGCACCTGGCCACCGGAACTGCTTCTCCCGAATCCCACCCATGAAAAAGCTGCTCGGCATTTTTGGTCTGCTACTCGCGGTCTGTCTCTTCGCCACCTGGGCCAGCGAGAGTTTCCGCTCAGGCTACAACATCGAGAACCTCATCCGCCGCACCGCCCTCTTCGGGGTCCTCGGTATCGGCGTGACCTTCGTCATTGTCACCGGAGGCATCGACCTCTCCATTGGTTCGGTCATCTGCCTAGTAGGCTGTGGTCTGCCGTGGCTCCTCACGGTGCAGCACTGGTCGCTACCGGCGTCGCTCGCAGCGGTCATCGCCGTCTCGATGGGCATTGGCCTAGCTCACGGCCTCCTCATCACCCGACTCCGCCTGCAGCCCTTCATCGTCACCCTTTGCGGTCTCATGCTCTACCGCGGCGTCACCCGCGGGTTCACGGCCGACCAGACTGTAGGATTCGCCGACGGCTACAAGGGCCTGCGCGTGTTGGCCACTGGCAAAATCCCAGTGCCCGGCATCCAGGGCTTCGAAATCCCCGCGCCGTGGGCGGTGCTGGTAGTGGTGGCCATCGCCGCGGCGATTTTCCTCAACCGAACCATCTACGGCCGCTACCTGTTGGCCTTGGGCAACAACGAGAATGCGGCGCGTTACAGCGGCATCAACACCTCGCGCATGATCGTGCTGGCCTATGTGCTCTGTTCCACGTTAGCGGGGCTTGGAGGCGTGCTCTTCGTGCTGGATGTTAATTCAGCCCAACCGGTCGATTTCGGCAATTTCTACGAACTCTACGCCATCGCCGCGGCGGTCCTCGGCGGGTGCAGTTTGCGCGGCGGTGAAGGTTCAATTCTGGGAGTGATTATCGGCACGGCCCTCATCCTGGTGCTGCGCAACGTGGTGACGCTGGTGACCAACCACAGCAATATCGAGTTCGCCATCATCGGCGCGGTCATCCTAGCGGGCGTCGTCACCGACGAACTGGTCAAACGCTACGCCATCCGCCGCCGCGCCGCCCGAGAGTTGGCGCAGTAAGGGGCTTGCATAGGGTACCCGCTGCTCAAACAAATCGGGCTCAGAAATCAGCCGTGCCTTCGCCACTTCGGATGGATGATTTGCCGTCCCTTGAAATAAAAGACCCGGCGCGAAGGCCAGTCGGGGTTGGGGGCGCAACGGGGACTTAATCACGGATACCCCGAAATAGATGGAGAGAGGTCAGATCAACCGGGGATCGAAGGAGAACGGCATAGGCTTGCCGATATGGATCCTTTTGAAATCAGAATGCCCTGGGTTGAGCAGGTAGTTGAGTTCTGCTGAGATAATAACACTGGGCAGTTTCAGCACTGCCGAGCGCGACTCCTTCACCCACCGATCGCCAATTTCGGCTGTTGAAGGCGGGGGCGGCTCCTCCTTCCAGTTAGCAGGCAGGTCCATCGCAGCAACCGTCTCCACGAGCGCCTCGTCGAACTCGATCGGGATGGCTGCATACTTGAAAGCCACGGGTGGATTCAAGTGAACCAGTGTTTCAAGGGCCGCGAGAGAAAGTGTGGCGCTCGTGTAAACCACCCGCGTCCCACGCGAGTTCCACCGCCCGCCAAAAAGCCAGGCTCCCTCGCCATCAAAAGCAGCGGAGCGACGGTCTTCCCGCACGATGCGCCAAACCCGCGTCATCAGGAATAGACCCCGTATTCAATGCGCCCGAGGAGATTTTCAACCTCGCGGGCTCCGATCTCTGTTTTCGCATACTCCAAAGGCACGGCGCCACCGAGGCCGAACTGCGGAGCATTGAGCCATCGTTTGGCATCCCCGAGATTGCCGAAGACCTTCAGAGCAAATCCCAAGAGCCTCGCATAGCGAACCACACGATCGGAAACGGCGGGCGATAGTTTCCTAGAATCACCCTTCCGACGGTGGAAGGTCGCTTTGGAAATACCCAACATCGGAGCCAGCCTCTCGGACACCACGGCGAGACAGGTTTGCAAATCCTGAAGCTCCCGGAACGGCAGGCCGACCTGAAGGACCTCAACCAGCTTCGATGGCGTGAATTTCATCGCAGTGGATGAAGCCGCGTGTCCTTGAACAAAGAATTGGACCACCCCTTCTCCTGGCAACCTCGAGACGGCGGCCGCGGGTCGAGGCTTACGGCGGACGATCTCACGCGGAGCGGCAGCCTTTGATTTCGGTTGGGTGTCAGACTTTCCCATCTGAGTCTATGGGTAGCCTCAACTGAGACGATCGTCAATCGCCAGCTCGTGGGATCCATCACGCACCCAAAACCGCACGAGCCCTACAAGATGGCCCGGATGGGCTGAACCTCCTCGACGCCGACGAGCTTCTGGTCGAGGCCGCCGTGGAAGAAACTCAGGTGGTTGGGATCCAGACCCATGAGATGCAGCACCGTGGCGTGGAGGTCCTTCACATGCAGCGGATGCTCGACCGCGTTGGCTCCGATGTCATCAGTCTGACCATGGCTCACCCCGCCCTTCACCCCGCCGCCAGCCATCCACATGGTGAAGCCGTAGGCGTTGTGGTCGCGGCCGGTGCCCTTCTCGTATTCCGCCGTGGGCTGCCGACCAAATTCACCGCCCCACACGATCAGGGTCTCCTCGAGCATGCCTCGTTGTTTGAGATCTTGGATTAAGCCTGCAATGGGCTTGTCCGTTCGGCCGGCATGGAAGTTGTGATTCTTCTCGATATCGGTGTGGGCGTCCCAGTTGTCGTCGTTGTGGGCCCCGCCGGCATAAAGTTGAATGAAACGAACCCCCCGCTCGACCAAGCGACGCGCCAAGAGACAGCGACGCCCGAACTCCTCGGTGCGCGAATCGTCGAGGCCATAAAGGCGACGAGTCGCCTCGGTCTCACGCCCCAAGTCCACCGCCTCTGGCGCATGCCGCTGCATGTTGAAGGCCAGTTCGTAGCTGGCGATGCGGGCGGCGAGGTTGGAGTTCTCGGGGTGCAGGGCGGCGTGGTCGGCGTTGAAGGCTTGCAGCGCATCCAGTACGCGACGCTGGGTACCGCCACTCATGCCAGACGGACGTTGAAGGTCGAGGATGGGATCCCCAGCAGACCGAAGGACAGTGCCCTGATAGGTCGCTGGCATGTAACCACTGGCCCAGTTTTTGGACCCAGAAATCGGGCCTCCAATGGGATCGAGCATCACGGCAAACCCCGGAAGGTTCTCACTGGCTGTGCCCAGGCCGTAGTTGACCCACGAGCCCAGGCACGGGCTACCCGAAAGGATCTTGCCCGTGTTCATTTGCAGCATCGCCGATCCGTGGATGGGCGAATCGGCCGTCAGTGAGTGCAAGAAGGCAATGTCGTCGACACAGCCACCGATGTGCGGGAAAAGATCGCTGACCCATTTGCCACTTTGCCCATAACGCTTGAAGTCCCACTTGGTTCCGACGACGCGACCCTCGTTGCGCTTGCCGCCACGGCCGAAGGTCTTCACCGCGATCGTCTTGCCGTCCAAGGCGTTGAGCTTGGGCTTGTGATCGAAAGTATCGATGTGGCTCGGCCCACCATACATAAAGAGGAAGATGACGCTCTTGGCCTTGGCGGGATAATGCGGTCGCTGGGGCTTCTGGGCATTCGCATCTTTTCCCATTGAAGCCCCGGAACTGGCCTGAACTTTGGCACCCTCCAACGCCATCAAGCCGGCCAGGGCAGTGCCTGTAAAACCAGCCCCGGCTTGCCAAAGGAATTCACGCCGGGTGCGCCGACAGAAAGGCCCGGATTTTCCAGAGGGAATCGATGCGTGCGGCGTCATTCGAGGTAAAGGAATTCGTTGAGGTTGAAGGCCAGAAGGCAAAACGCATCTAGGGCTGCGGTCGCACCCAAGCCTTCCTCAGAGGTCAATAATTGAAGCAAAGCTACTCCGCGCGAAATCTCGAGGTCCGAAGGCGGACGCGTGGTGACCCGATGCAGCGCCCGCCGCACCTGCGCTTGGGGTTGGCTCCCAACCTCGG
This sequence comes from Verrucomicrobiota bacterium, assembly GCA_039796015.1. Classification (GTDB taxonomy): domain Bacteria; phylum Verrucomicrobiota; class Verrucomicrobiia; order Limisphaerales; family UBA9464; genus SXXZ01. The sequence goes on along the minus strand of JBDKKQ010000165.1, from coordinate 9,804 downwards.
CGCGGATGCGGTCGGCCAGCACACGGGCTTGTTCGTTGAAGAAGGATCCATTGAGCATCCCCAGCGCTTGAGTCGGCTGAGTCGTCGCGAAACGCACCGGAGTGGAGCGGTCGGTTTCTGCCAAATCGAAGGAGAGCAACACCGGCGAAAGCAGCGAGCGTTTCACATGGATGTAAATACTCCGGCGTGCCTGTTCCACTTTGGGCGAATCGCCCCATCCCTTCCCGGGCACGGATTGACTGGCAAGCACCTCCTTGGGCAAGGCCACATACATTCCGGGACCGTACATCCTCGGATTGCCCGAGCCTCCCACCCACAACACTGAGTCGCGAATTTCCTCAGCGGTCAATCGACGCATGTCGAATCGGGAGAACAAGTCGTTCGCGGGATCCGCCTTCAGGGCTTCGGCCGTCGGCGTGGCCGAGGTTTGATACGACTGCGAGGTCAGAATCAACCGGTGCAACCGCTTGAGACTCCAACCCTCTTGAATGAAGTACCCAGCCAACCAATCCAGTAGTTCGGGATGCGTGGGAAGGCTTCCTTGGACTCCAAAGTCACTGGGGGTGCGCACCAAACCTCGGCCAAAATGATGCTGAAAAACCCGGTTGACGATGACCCGCGCGGTCAGCGGGTTGTCGGGCGAAGCAATCCAATCGGCCAAGGCCCGACGACGTCCGGAGGAACGCCCCGAAGCCGGCGGGATAACCGTAGGAACGGACGCACCGAGCACTCCAGGAAACCCCGGTTGCACCTCTTCACCGAGGCTGCCCGGATTACCCCGACGCAACAAATGAGTCACTGGAGCGACGGGACCTGGCTCGGTCACGGCCAAGGCTTTGGCTTGTTTGTCGCCGGGCAACGGCACCTCGTCCGTGCCGCCTCCATTGCGGTAAGGGTGGATGTTCCGGAAAAACGCCAAGAGCGAGTAATAATCTCGCTGGGAAATCGGATCGATCTTGTGGTCGTGACAACGGGCACAATCGACCGTCAGCCCCAGAAACACCTGACCCGTAGTCGCAACGAGATCATCAAGTTGATCGTACAATGCGAGATCCTTGTCGGCCGGGTCGTTGTCCCAAATCCCCAATCGATAGAAACCCGTGGCGATCAGGCCATCGGCACCACTGTCCGGAAGTTCATCTCCAGCCAATTGTTCCCGAATGAACCGGTCGTAGGGCTTATCGCTGTTGAATGCTCGAATGACGTAGTCGCGGTACCGCCAGGCGTTTGGTTTAGCCTCGTCGGTCTCGTAACTGTTGGTCTCAGCAAAGCGCACTAGATCTAGCCAATGACGTCCCCACTTCTCGCCGTAATGCGGGGACTCCAGCAAGCGATCAACCAGGTTTTCCCAAGCTTGTGCAGATGGGTCGTGAACGAAGGCCTCGACGGCCTCGGGCGTCGGAGGCAAGCCGGTGAGATCGTAGGTGACCCTTCGAATCAACGTCGTCCGGGTCGCTGCTTTCGGAACCGTCAGGCCCTTTTGCCGCAGGCGCTCAGCGATGAAGGTATCAATAACATGGCCTGGCACCTCACCCTGCCTCTGCGCCGCCCAGGCCGGCGGCACCGTCTGCCGCACGGGTTGGAAGGACCAATGTGAACGCCTCGGATCCCGCGACGGAACGGAGTTTGAAGAGGTCGACGAAATCAAAGATCCGCCTTCAGCGCCTGCGCCCCCGACGGACCGCATCGCCGCTAATCCCAGTATTAGCGCAGCAACGCAGTCCGTCAGCCGACTCCGAATAGAGGCCAAACACGGTGCCATGGAAACTCAGCTCACTTTCGGGGCGGCAAGACGGCGACCACCGGGGTCGAATTGCCAAAGCGGGTGAAATCCTTCCAGGCCCAAACCACCTTCTTCTCGTGGGTCACTTCGATGAACTGGGGATTCTCCGGACCAGCATGGCAGTTACCGATGAGCGTATTGCCATTAGGCAGGCGATCCACACAGGTAATCCAAGCCAGCGTGATGCCGTTGAGATCGTTCTGGCTCACCTGCCACACGATCTTCCCCGCGCGATCTACCTCGAGAACGCTGTGACTATTGCCGCCGCCGATGAGAGTGTTTCCATTGGCCAGTCGGATGGCGCTGTAGGCCTGATTGCCCCAGGCTTCTGGACCATGACCACCCTTACGCTCCTTGCCAAAGAGAGGGATGTCGTACTGCCAGACGATCTTGCCTTTGGCATCGTATTCACGGATCCGACCGTCGGCCTCATGGGTCACCAGGTAATTGCCATTAGCGATCTTGCGGACCCGGCGGGTATCGGAATGCGCGTTCGGATGATCGACTTGCAACTTCACCTCGCGCTGCACCTTGCCGTCATGATCCACCTCGATGATCCGGGCCGGGCCGGACTCGGCGATCATCGTTAGGCCATTTTCTACCCGCTGAAAGGCATGCACCTCGACCGGTTTGCCGGGGTTGGCCTTTGCCGCGTCGTATTCCCAAACCACTTTCTTGTCGCGGTTGACCTCTTGAACCTTTGTCCATCCCTGCTGAAGGAGCACGTTGCCATTGGGCAACACGTGCGCATCGTGGATGGCACCGACAGGGATCTCCCACTCGAAGGAACCATCCGGCGCGAGGATAGCCAGACGGTGGGTCGAATCATCAGCAGCGAGGATCCGCCGGCCCGGAATCGACAGGTCAGCAGCGTGGATCGCGAGGGTGGCGGTGACGGCAAAGATTCTGGCCAACACGGCCAGACGAGAGCCAGAGCGAGAAGTGGGGTTCATGGCGGGGGATTTAACTGCGGAAAGTTACGCTTACGAAACACCCGCTGTCGAGGCAACCCCGCCAGACCTTGCCAGGTTCTCACGATTCCTCGTTTTGTGATTTACCGTTTTGGCTCAACCGAGGGTAGCAAACCGTTCCAAAACTCCCTCAAGCTCCACCACACGAAGGGGCTTTGTTAAGAATACATCGAAGCCGGATTGCAGAGCCTGGCGACGATCTTCTTCTAGGGCGCTGGCAGTGAGGGCGATAAGGTGGGTTCGGGTCCCCGTGCGAACCGTTCCCGATCGAGCAGAAGCGGCTGTGACCACAGACGCGGCCTCCAGTTCGCGAAGCCGGACCGCCAACTCCAGACCACTCATCCGCGGCAAGTGAAGATCGAGTAGAACGGCATCAAAGCGCGTTCCCAAAATCCAATCCGAGAGCATGGCCTCGGCCGTGTCGAGGGTCTGAACCTGATGGCCTGCTCGGGTCAGCAAAATGCGGATAAACTTCTGACTGGTGGGATCGTCATCGACCACCAGCAAGCGCAGCGCGCGGAAGGGTTTTGGGGGCGCGGGCACTGGACCACCCGGTGCGCCCGACTGAGGATCCACCACCGGAAACACCAAATCGACGGCAATTTGAGTCCCCTCCCCGGGTCGACTGCGCACGCTAATTTGCCCCCCCATCAACTGGACCAGCTGCCGGGAAATCACCAGCCCCAACCCGGTTCCGCCCGAGAATCGTCGTTGTGCGGGACTGTCGACTTGGAAATAGGCCTGAAACAATCGGGCCTGGGTTTCCGAATCCATGCCGATGCCGGTGTCTTCTACCTCGAACCGGATCCCGACCAGGGACACATCCCGACTCGTCAGGAGCACAACCACCCGAACCATACCGCTCTGAGTGAACTGGATGGCATTGGAAACTAAATTAGAAACCACCTGAGCCAGTCGATCGGCATCCCCCTTCACTCGTTCGGGAAGGTGAGAATCAAATTGAACCTCCAGCGTCAATTTCTTATCGGCGGCCCGAGGTGTGAAGAGTTTGACCACTCGCTGGAACACTGGCCGAAGGTCGAATTCGTCGACCGCCATCCGCATCTTACCGGCCTCAATCTTCGAGTAGTCGAGACTGTCATTGAGAACATTGAGCAAGGTACTAGAGCTGGAACGGAGGGTTTGCGCCCAGTCGCGTTGTTCAGCATTCAAGGAACTTTGCTCCAACAAATGAATCATCCCCAGCACGCCGTTGAGCGGAGTGCGGATCTCATGACTCAACTGGGCCAGAAACAACCCTTTGGAGCGTTCCGATTTCTCGGCGCGACGCAGTTTCTCGGTCAATTCCTGGGTTCGCTCTAGCACCTGATTCTCGACGGATTGGCGGACACGAATGAGGTCCGACAAGCTCTGGTCCGTCTGCTGTTGGGTCGCGGAAATATCCGCGAGGTAACGCTGAACTCGTTGTCGTAGGCCAAGGAGGGCTTCTCGAATTTCCTGCAACTCGTCGGGAGCCCAGCGGATCGACGACAGCCTGATTTCCGGACCTTCTTGAGAATCGACGTTTTTTAAATGTCGGGGCAACGCATCGAGAGGCCCGACCCATTGGGCGGACAACCACGAAGCGATGGTCAAGGCGATGGCTAGGAGGATTAATGCGGCTATGACCAACCAAACACGACTCTGCCCGCTATCCATGGCGACTGAGTGGCTCAGGGCTGCAGAACCCTCACTGGCCTGCGATTGGAGCGAAAGCTCCTTGGTATGCTTCTGGAAAGTTCGGTCTAACCATGGCCCGAAAACCAACATCGGAAGGAGCGTAAATCCCAAAAACGCCACCACGAGGCTGGATCGAAACGACAACGGATTGCGCAACCGAGGCCAAAGACCCACACGAAAGAGCATCCGCTGGAACCGAGTGCGGGGAACGCCTCGGGAAGCGAGTCGGGGGTCCGGAGTCCGGTTCCGAGCTAGGTGGCTCGGACTCGGACTGGGTTGAGCGGCGAAGAGCGGATCGCGAGGTTCAGACATGAGGCATTAGCCACACGGGCAACTGGAATACATCGGCATTCCTGCCCGGAACCTTGAGCCCCACTTGGGACGCTCAGATCACTGAAAGTGGTGAACCCAGCGCAAACTAACTCAACCTGCCACACTTCAACCTGCCACGCTGCAACGGGTCTCCTGCGCAGCATGCGTTCGACCGTGTTTGAAGGGCTCCCTCATGCGAAGGCCGAGCGCCTTGAGCAACTCGGTATCCCGGTCATAGCTCGGCGACGGTACGGCCTTGGTCAGCATGAATTCAGTCTCGCTGCTGAAAATGGAGTTCGCTCCGGCCATGAAGCACAGGGCTTGGGCCGTGTCGTCGAGTTTGACCCGACCTGCGGTCAGGCGAACATCTGAGCGCGGCAGGACGATGCGGGCCGTGGCGATCATGCGAATCACATCCCAGACCGGCACATCTGGATTATCGGCCATGGGCGTGCCGGCGACCTTGCTCAGAATATTAATGGGCACGGACTCCGGATGCGGCTCAATTTGAGAGAGCGTCTGCAGCATCTTCAAACGATCGTCCACCGTTTCCCCCAAACCGATGATGCCACCGGAACACAAGGTCACGTTGGTCTTGCGAACCTCCTCCAAGGTCTTCAACCGATCCGCATAGGTGCGTGTGGTGATGATGGTCTCGTAGAACTCGGCGGACGAGTCGACGTTGTGGTTGTAGGCGTAAAGTCCGGCCTCTTCGAGACGCTTGGCCTGATGCTCGTTGAGCATGCCCAGAGTGCAACATACCTCCATGCCAAGGTCGGTCACTCCGCGCACCATATCTAGGACGCGGTCGAATTGGGCGTTGTCTTTTACCTCGCGCCACGCCGCCCCCAAACATACGCGGGAGACGCCGGCCTGCTTGGCCCGGTTGGCGATCTCCACCACCTTGTCTTTTTCCATAAGGCGCTCCGGGCTAACCCCGGTGGAGTAGCGCGACGACTGAGCACAGTAGGAGCAATCTTCCGGGCAGGCCCCGGTCTTGATAGAAATGAGTTTGCTAACCTGCATCTCGGCCGGGTCGTGAAACTGCCGGTGCACGCTCGCGGCTCGAAAAACGAGCTCCATCAACGGCGTGTCATACAGTTCGCGAAGGGACTCAAGGGACCAGTCGTGTCGAATATCGGCTGTCATGCGGGGCCGGTCGGCGGATGTGCCTTCCAGAACGCTGAGTGTGGTCGGGAGGAGGCCGGCTTGTAAACCCAAGGATGTTAGGAGATTGACGGCGGGCATCAAGACACCGACTCGCTGCGCAGGACCTCCAAGGGGGACTGGCGAGTAATGCCCCGACTGGAAAGCAGCCCTACCACCACGGTCAGTGTGGTGACGATGAGCACCGCAGCCATGAGAACGAGAGGCGACGCCGTGAACGGAGATCGGAAGGCAAAACGGGCCAAGGCCCAAGCAGCGGCGCAGGCCAGCAACGTCCCGGTCAGAGCTCCTAGAACACCGAGGGCTGCGTACTCCGCCAGCAAAGCTTGCTGCAACTGGCGTCGGCTAGCCCCCAGGGTGCGCAGCAGAACCATCTCGCGCACGCGCTGCCAGCGTCCTGTAAGGATCGCCCCGGCCATCACCACCAATCCGGTCAAGACGGTGAAAAGCGCCATGAACCGGATGCCGTACCCCGCCTGAGTGACCACCCGGTCTAGAGTCTCCAAGACCAACGTTAGATCGATGGCTGAAACATTGGGAAACCGGGCCACGATCGTCCTCTGGAGGCGGGCCGATGACGCCGCATCGGAAACCCGCGTGGCCAGAACAGTCATCGCAGGAGCCGATTCCAGAACTCCTTCGGGAAAAACGACGAAAAAATTGGGCCGCACCTGTTTCCAATCGACCTCACGAAGCCCGGCCACACGGGTTTCCATGGGCACGCCCTGGATGTCGAAGGTCACCGCATCACCAACGCTCAGGCCCAGATCCCGGGCGATGCCAGACTCTACAGTGATTGGCACGGGCCCCTCGGCCTCGGTCGCCCGAGGAACAAATCGACCTGCGATCAAGCGTTCCGAGGCCACCAGTCTACCGCGAAAGGTGGAACGGTATTCCCGCCGAAGGGTCCATCCTGGAATGGGGCTGTTGGTCTCGGCCAGCAGACGGTCGGTACTCCGCCCCTTAAGGGACGTCATACGCATGGTCACGATCGGAGCCATGTCGAGAACCGGAAAACCCTCGGCTTGGACCGAAGCCACCACGGCCTCGCGCTGGTCCGGCTGGATGTCAAAGAGGATGGCGTTGGGTTGTTGGAGTCGGTCGGCCGGAAATAACTGGGTCAGCAGGACATTCCGGCTCAACTGGAGCGTCACCAGCAAGAAGGTGCCCAGGCCCACCGACGTCAGCACCAAGAGGGTGCGATTTCCTGGACGATGGAGACTCGCCAAGCCATGACGCACCGCGAACGGCCAACCGCTCGGTGTCCATTTCTTCACCATCCAGACCAACCCCCGAGCGACGCCGGCCAGGACTCCGAAGGCCGACAACAAGCCAGCTACCGTGGCCAATCCCTCCCAAGGCCTGCGGGCTTGGATTGTGGCAAAAAGACTCAATCCAAAGACGATCGCCAGACTGATCCGGATGCGCCACGGACGGTCTGAGGCATCACCCCGAGAATAGTCGCCCCGGATCACACTGAGGGGTGAGACCGAACGAAGGACCCCCAGCGGCAGCAGGGTAAAGGCGAGACTGACCGAAAACCCGGCCAAAGCAGCCACCAGGGCTGGCAACAGTTGAAACTGCACCTCGAAGGTGACCGGCAGCCAACCCTGGAGGAGTTGAGGAATTAACGGTTGAACCAGTCCTCCGATAGCCAGACCAACGGTGGTTCCCACCGCCGTGAGCGCCAGAGCCTGTGCTAGGTAAATGGCTGAAGTCGCATTAATCCCAGCCCCTAAACATCGAAGGATCGCTGCATTCGGCAATTTGGACCCCACATGCACTTGAAGAGCGCTGGCAACGCCAATCGAGCCAAGGATCAAGGCCACGGCCGCCACCAGATTTAGAAAACGGTTGAGGTTCTGAAGGGTTCGACCGAGGTCCTGCTTTCGCTTCTCCACCGTGTCCATCTCAAGACGCAGCTCGGACAACTCTGAGCCATGGGTGAGCGACCACTCCTCCACTGCAGCGGCCTCGGGCCAGCGGAACATCACCCGATAGCGAGCCAGGCTGGCCGCACCGAGCAATCCCGTGTCGGGCAACCGGGAGGCCGCAAAATATGCACGCGGTGCCAGCGCGGAAAAAGCAACCGTGTCTCCGGGCACACGCACGAGCGATCCCAGAATGCGGGTTTTCCAGCGGCCTATATGGACAGGATCACCGACCTTCAAACCGAATTGAAACAGCACGCTCGAATCCAAAATCACCCCGTCGCCACGGCGCAGCGCATCGAGTGCCGAAAGAGGCTCGCATTCGAGTTGGCCATAGAACGGAAATCCTCCCTCCAGCGCCCTTGCATTGACCAAGCGGGTCGCATTGGTCAGCGCCGGAAACACGGCCATGGTCGAAAAACTGGTCTCGCGAGCATTTTCCAGGGCAGGAACAGATCGCGCCAGTGCCTCTGCCGCTGGTGAGAACGGCTGCCGCGACGACAGAACCAAATCTGCGCCAAGCAACGTCTTGGCCTGCGCATCAACGGCCGCCCGCAAGGTCGCCGACAACGAACCCACCGCAGCCAAGGCCGCCACCCCCAACGAGATGGACAACGAAAACCAGATCAACCGCACCCGGGAGGCGCGAGACTCCCGCCACGCCATACGCCAAGTCCACCGATGCAACAGCTCCCGAATCACCCCTACAACCTAGTCTCATGTTCCATAAATGCGAGACACGACACCTACCCTGACTGGACCGGAAGTCGATTCCCCCAGCGTCGGGACACAAGAAATAGTTTTACCGAAAGCGTGACTGAAACGCTCTGATGGGAATCTGCATCCAAGGATTTTAATGAATCAAAAAAACCGATACGGTCGGAAAGTTCGACTGAGGATCCTGCATGCAAATTCGCTCCGCTCAATTCGTAATCAGCGCCACCAACCTGGATGGATGCCCGGACCCTGACATCCCGGAATTCGCCTTCATCGGGCGCTCCAACGTGGGCAAGTCCTCGCTCATCAACCGCCTCACTGGACAAGCTGGCCTCGCCAAAGTCTCTGCCACCCCGGGCCACACCAAGACGCTTAACTTCTTTCTCATCAACCGAGACTGGCATCTGGTAGATCTTCCTGGATACGGCTTCGCACAGAAGAACTTAGCTGCTCGGGAGCGCTTCGAGGAGATGATCATTGATTACCTTGAACAGCGGGAATCGCTCATCCGCGTGTTCGTGCTGATCGACTCACGCCTGCCGATGCAGAAACTCGACCGAGATTTCGTCCAATGGCTTATCGGAGCCGACATCGATTTTGCCCTAGTATTCACCAAGGTGGACAAGACCAAACCGGCCATCTTGCGAGAGACGCGCAGACAATTTGAGGCGCTCTTCCAGCAACTTGGCCTCTCAGCATCGCCCATGTTTGAAACCTCCTCTGAAACCGGCGCTGGGAAACTTGAAATCCTGCGATTCATCGGAGCCGAAGTGGCCAGCGTAGAATCCGACGAAGACGAATCCGAAGAGGGTGGCACCGAAGTCACAGCCACACCATAGCCCCTCAAGCATCACACACTGCTGCAACCAAAGCAGAACAGGAGCAGAACAGAGAGGGACAGGCTCTTTTATTTAAGGGAGCAGAACAGAGAGGGACAGGCTCTTTTATTTAAGGGACAGGCTCTTTTTTCGAAAGAACCGGTCCAGAGGCAACAAATAATGAGGCAGACGCTTCATGAGAACACGACGCCTCAAAGCCCATCCAGATGCCTCCAGCGGCTTCTACCACTGCATGTCCCGCGTGGTGGACCGACAACTCGTCTTCGGCGATATCGAAAAGGAGCACTTCGCATCTCTGATGCGCCAATACGCCCGCTTCTGCGGCATCCAGATCCTCACCTTCTGCCTCATGGGCAACCACTTCCACCTGCTCATCGAAGTGCCAAAACGCCCAGATTACCCTC
>JBDKKQ010000164.1:0-3003 GCA_039796015.1 Verrucomicrobiota bacterium | reverse complement strand
TTGGGTTCCATGGACGGGCAAAGCACCCAATGGAAAGAGCTCCAACAGCGCTTGGAGACCAGCGGCATTGTTCTCATGCCCATCGAGGCCTCATTAGGTGCTACGGCCGCACCGATCGAAGCTCGAAGCTCATCCGAAGAATTGCGGCACACAGTTTGCTACGACGGCTCTATGGTCTCCACAGGTCGCGATAGTTCGGATCCTCGCTCGTCGAGTGGTCGGGCACGCTCCTCCGGAGAACCTCCTCACTTGGCCGATCCGGAGCTGCCCGATGAGACCACAGAATCTGCCGAGGTGCCTCCAGCCTCCCGGCAATGGTGGGCCTGAAACCAGAGACGATACTGACATGAGCATTCCATCCTTCATGACCTCCCCGACCGCCACTCAGGCGGCGCAGGCCAACACGGCGACACAGCGTCCCTTGGTCAAAACACTGGGGCAGGATGATTTCCTGAAACTGCTGACCATGCAGATGCAGAATCAGGATCCGATGAACCCGCAGACAAATACCGATTTTGTTGCGCAGATGGCTCAGTTCACCTCTCTGGAGCAGTCACGGAGCATGACGAGCAGCCTCCAGAGCATCCAGGCTCGCCAGGATGTCCAGACGGCAGTCCAACTTATCGGTAAGCCGGTCCAACTCGCCGATGGCACCATGGGGGTCGTTGAAAAGGTCACCCTCGACAAAACCGGCAAACCGTCCCTGCAGGTGGGTTCCAAGAATTACGGCCTCGACAAGGTGGTGGCCTACGAACAACCCATGAACTTGCTCGCTAACCCCTCTCCAGTGGGTCCGTGAGAATCCCTTTAATGCGCTGAGTCCCAACCAATAACCGACACACACATGATCAGATCCCTCAATACCGCGAGCCTCGGAATCCGACAATTCCAGTCTTCCCTGGATGTTCTGGCCAACAACCTCGCTAACCTCAATACGGTCGGTTACAAGGCGAGCCGAGCGGATTTTGTTGAATCACTGAACTCGGTGCTACGGGCTCCGACTCCCGATACGGCGAGCGGAAGCGGCACCTCCGGTGTGAGCCTGGGCAATGGTGTGGCCACGGCCGCAATTCGCTCCAATTTCTCGCAGGGCTCCATTAACCAATCTGGGTTGGCGACCGACTTCTCCATCACGGGTACCGGCTACTTCTTGGTCAGAAATTCTACGTCGGGCGAAGTCTTCGCGACACGCTCAGGCAACTTCCGTCTCGACTCGACGGGATACCTCGTCACCGACGGTGGTATGCGAGTCCAGGGTGTGGAGGATTTCCAGAAGGATCCCAACAAGATCGGTGATATCCGTTTCGACAAAGGCACGGTGCCTTCCACCGCTGCGCCCACGGCTGCGACGGCTTCGATCACCAACATCAGCGTAGATGGTTCTGGCCGGTTAAACACCCTGCTGGACGATGGCACGCAATACGTGCGCGCTCAGGTGGTTCTGCAAAATTTCAGCAATGAGCAGGCCTTGGTTCGAGCCGGAAACAACTTGTTCACCAATTTAGGTGCTTCCGGTGCTGCTGCTGCCGGTGCCACCGGCGCTTTCACCTCGACTCCCAACAACACGATTTTGAATGGGGCCCGCAAGGCCAATCAAGACGGTATGGGTCGCATCGAGCAGGGCGCACTCGAGCTCTCAAATGTCGACGTGTCGAGGGAGTTCTCGAACATGATTACTACCCAACGCGCTTTCCAGGCGAACGCCCGCATGATTACCACCAGCGACTCGATCCTCGAGGAGTTGGTCAACTTGAAGCGCTAAGCCTCTCTAGAAATTTCCCATGTCCGACCCCCAAGACAAAGACAAGAAACCCGCAGCGGAAGAAGCTGCAGGCGCACCGAAGGCCGCCAAGGGTGGGATGCTGGTGCCGTTGATCGCAGCGGCCATCATCTCGGTCGGCGGCAGTTTTGGCGTCGGTTTCTACCTCAACAAACAGTTGCTCGGCGGCATCAACAAGGATTTGGCGCTCGCGCTCGCGCAGGTGGGGGCATCCGAGGATCCTGGCGACTCCCATGGTGCAGCCAAAGACCACAAGGCTCCTTCAGGGGCTCATGGAGCAGACGCGAGCCATGGCAAGCCATCGAAAGACGACGCTCACTCGAGTGGAGCCGACCATGGTGCAGCCCCCAAGAAGGCCGATGCAGCGGCCGCCCATGACGCCCCAAAACCGAAGGCGGACCCCCATGGTGCTCCGGCCAAAAAGGAGACCCCCGAAGAGATCGCCAAGGCGGCTCAGGTCAAGGCCGGGCTCTTCCCTCTAGGCGTCGATCCCATTGTGGCCAACCCCTCGGGTGACACCCGTTTTGTGGTGGTCAAGGTAACTCTCCTCAGTGTGGGCCAGGCCGACATATCCGCACAGGTGGAAGCCAACATTGATCGTTTGCGGGATGCGGTTTCAGCCTTTCTGGCCGACCAACGCATCGATGACATGCAGAAGCGTGGCTTCCGCAGTCAAATGGCCGCCCAACTGGCCTTGGCGTTCAATCGGATTCTAGGTCCGGGGACGGTCAAGGAGATCATCTTCCCTCAGTTCGTGATTCAGTGAGTGCTTCCGACAAAGAGGACTCGGCGGCGGGTGCCAAGAAGCCAACCGAGGTGAAACCTTTTGTGGTGGGACAGGCCAGTTCCCTGTCCGCCCAAGAGCTCAACCGCTTCCGGATTCACAATGAAGGGATCATGCGCTCGGTGGGAGCACGACTCTCGTTATTTCTCCGTGCTGAGTTCGCCTTCGATCTGGAGCACCTCGATGCAATGGAACTCGGGCGCTACGCCGCCAAGGCGGAGCCCATCGACAATTACATCCTTTTCCAAGTAGAACGCTTTCCGGGTACCGGCGTGGTCGGTTTTCCAAAGCCTTTGGCTCTGGCGATCGGCGACCGAATGCTCGGCGGCCGAGGGTTTGGTGCCAATCCCGACCGAGAGTTGCGCGAGGTTGAGTTAGCCCTGCTGAACCAGGCGGTCTTGTTGGCACTCAAGGAATACTTCTCCAAGTGGAGCGATTC
>JBDKKQ010000163.1:0-17896 GCA_039796015.1 Verrucomicrobiota bacterium | reverse complement strand
TGGTAGAAGCCGCTGGAGGCATCTGGATGGGCTTTGAGGCGTCGTGTTCTCATGAAGCGTCTACCTCATGATTCGTTGCCTCTGGACCGGTTCTTTCGAAAAAAGAGCCTGTCCCTTAAATAAAAGAGCCTGTCCCTTTCTTGGGCTCTTTCTTGGGCTGTCTATTCGGAGAGGGCTTTGGCTCCGGTGATGCCGGATTCGAGCCTTTTTACCGTGGGCAAAATTCTGGCCACGGTGGTGGATTCAATCTGGCCAGCAAAGGGACGGAGATGAAATTCCATCACTCCAATGACGTCGCCGTTGCGGTCATGCAGGGGGGCTGTGACCACGCATGCTTCTGGTTTTTTGCCAAAATAGGTCTGATTCTCTTTGTGAACCTTTCGGACTGTTTCGCTGGCTTCCATTCCGAGATCGGTCGGATTCTTGGCAGCAAGACATCGCAGTTCCTGTTTGTCAGACGATGTTCCATACAAGCGTAGGTTGAGAAGACGCGGTTGCTGCTCAAGTGCTTGTCGCACCAAAGCCGCTGCCAGCGTCTCCAGGGGGCGGTAGCGGATGCTGGCATCGGCAAACAGAGCGGTGGTGTCGGACTTGGTGATGAAGCCGATATACCCAGCATTGAAGGAATTATCAGTCAGAGTCGGGAATGCATTGGTGCCATTCAGTAAGACTTCGATCTGATTGCCTTCGGCCCGAACAGATAGCTCGTACCACTTACCTTTTTTGAAGGAAATCGAGGGTCCAATTGGAATCGATCTCTCTCCATCAACAAACTTGTAGAATCGCAGGTTGTTGCCCAGGGCGCTGGCTCGGACGACGTAGAAGTTTTTCGAATCCTGATGGCGGAATACTAGACCAGCGATTTGTTCAAAGGTGCCCCCAGTGATCTGGAATCGTGCGGTGAAGGTGAAGTCGCCATAGCGTTCGGAGTTATGGATCAGTAGCGGAAAACGTTCGTCCTCATTGCTCGGGGCTGCTTGGGCAATCACGGCTTTGCGGGTCAAACGGGGGGCCTGCGGAGAAATGGGTTCCAGAATCGGGGGTAGATCTTCCTCTACTATCCGCCAATCACCAGGTTTTCCAACGCCGGCGAGCTCGATTTTCCAACCGTCCGGAAGGGTGCCGGGTTTCGTTGACGAAAAATCAAACGTACGCTCTGCAGCGGAAAGAAAAGCTGCACACGCTGCCAGCATCAACAACGCCGTCGGTCGGATCATGTCTATGAGAGCGTAACTAGTTCCTCCTTTCGGGCAATCCTCTCTGCTGAAAAGACGGAATGGTGATCTCATCTGCAGACAGGAGTCCGTCCGATTGAGATACAGGAGTCGCGGTGATCTAGAATCTTCTCCTGCGAGGCCTTAGAGTTGCTGCTTAGCGGGGTTCATCGGTTACAGGCTGCGAAGCGTTCCCATTGGAGTGGTGCTTTTGGTAAAGGCCCGCCACATAATGAGGACGTTGACGCTGGGCGGGTGGGAGATGTTTTGGTGGTATCAAGCCCCGCCTCAGAAGTAGCTGCTCGTTCTCCCGATCCAAGATGATCATCCGCATGATAAGGTCCTGATTCTGACGTAGCAGATTTCGGATCTCGTGTTTGGTGGCCCGGAGTTCCTGACTCAGAGAGAGCCAGTAGCTGCGGTGGCTCCGAATTCTTTGGAGCGCATCTTCTAGGCGAGGTAACACTTCCCGCCGAGCCTCGGCAGCTGAGGTGAACTGGGTCGAATCCAGCTGGCGTAAGCACTGTGACTCCTGTGCAAGATGCTCCAGAAGATTCGTGTTGAGCGATAGATGAGAGCGGAGGTCCAGCACCATCTGGGTCTCCGGGTTCATGGGGTCGTAATCTTGAGCCCAGAGGTGCGGTTCGTGGGGGGAGACGCTTTGGGAAGGAAAATCTTTTGGACCTCTTGGTTGACGTTTCGATCCCAACGCAAGTTGTCGAGACGCCACTGAGCCATTTCGCGGATTAAGTTCAATCCTGAGGAAACAGGTTGAGCCGGCGTTTGGGAGGTGGCTTTATTTTCCGATTTTGCCGATGGAGGCTGCACCGACGGGGTGAGGTTGGTCGAGTAGGCGGCCGATGACTTGGCGACGTTGTTGAGCACGGGGGCGGCGTTGGTTGATTGGGAAATAATCTCTGTGTAGGCAGCTGATGCGCGATCCGGTTGAAACATTCGTTCGTAGATCAATCCGATTTGATATAGAGCCTGAGAATGCCACTCAGCGTTACCAGGAAGTTTGAAGAGGGTTTCGTAAATCAGTAGCGCATTGATATAGTCGCCTTGCTCGTAAAGCTCGTTGGCCAGTTTGTTGCCGGTCCGCTTTTGCCAGTAAGCCCAATTGTCCGGATCCTTGCCGGCTCGTTCTTGTTCTGTGTTGAGCAGTTCCAATGTCTGTTGGATGGCTTCCTGATACATTCCAAGTTTCTTATTGGCTTCAGCCATCAAGAAACGGACTTCTGCAACTTGGCTCGAGAGAGCTGCTTTTTCGATGCATTGCTGACCCTCCGCCAAGACACCTTTCCAGTCCTTGAGTTCATACACCGACTTGACCAGTTTCAGGCGGACTTGAGCCTCGTTGAGGTCTAAGTCGCCCAACTTGAGCACTCGCCTGTAGTAGTCGGCCGCGCGGTCAAATTGGCCTGCCATCATAAAGGTGTCCGCAATCTCGGTCTGAGCCAACAGAACTAGCGAGCGGTAGGTCGAGATGTCCTTCAACTGAAGACTGACCACGGTTGACATGACGGCGTGGAATTTGGAAAGGGCCAACTCCGTGGCGCCAATCTTCCGGTAAAGGACCCCCTGTCGGTAGAGAATCGAAGGGGTTTCTGGATGGAGCGGATATCGATTTACCAATTGGGAGTAGACCTGCTGCGCCTTAGTGTGGGATCTGCTGTCCAAGGCGAATTGCGCGATGTGCACCAGGCATTCCCGCTGGGTTTCTAACGGTGAATCTGGGTTTTCGATAATGCCCACCAAAACGCTCTCCGCTGCCAATTGGTCCTCGGCCTTTGTGCTGCGTTCGTAGGCTTGAACGGCTCCATCGACCATGTTGCGCCAAGCCTTGGTTTCATCAACCACCACCTTCTTCACCTGTCGTCGGAGGACGTTTTCAGATTCGGGTAAATCGCGATGGTCTTTTTTAGGTGATCGGAATCGTTTTTCCAGTGAGTCGGCCACTGCATCGGTCAATTGCGTGGCCCTGTTGATACCCTCGATGTTTGGAATGGATCGGTTGGTTGGGTTGGCTGGGTTCGTTATTGGTGAAAGTTTTGCAGCAGGGGGCTCAGCCATGAGGATTTCGACTCCGATCACCACCGAGGTAATCAGGCGCAGGATCCTTCGTTGAAAGCAGAGGCGGTTAAGCATGGGTCAGTCTTGACGGAAGACAGCTCTGCTGGAGTTGGGGGTGGGCGGGGCGCCGGGAACGAAGGGCACTGGTATGGTGATTACCGAATTTTTTTGGGAGCCCGGTGTCGCAAAGAATCGGATAAGACTCTCCGGGCTCAGAGAGTTTGGAGATCGCATGGTCTGAATCGTGGTGCCGTCTTCCCGGTCCGGGCTATTGGGCTCCCAGCGCGTGTTTTCTGAGAGTTCAGGTTCCAGTCGGGATTTCACCCAGTTGTCAGGAAGTCGGGGGAAATCATTAATCGGGGCCTCCATGGGTGGGACTGAGGTTAGCGGCCAGTTATAAAAGGGATCGCTCTCCGGTAAATTTGAGCCGGTTTGAAATGAAACGATGGGTTTTGGAGGCAGATCCGTGGATAAAACTGGGAGTCTGGCCATCACCTCCTCCAACGGGCGAGGTGGTGCGCCAAAGTTCAGGGGTTTAGGCCCCAATCGATTCAGATAGCTGTTGGGCGCTGAGATCGCTGGAACCATGACAATGGTTCCTACGACAATTATGTGTACACGGTTAATCACATCCTTGTGAGTCTTTGGTTTTCCGTATCCTTCGGTGTCGCAACCGTTCGTTATTTGCGGCTGAGATCCCGGATGGCATCCTCATAGGAAGCCACGAAGACCCAATCCTTGGTTTCTTCGTAGTTACGACATTCAGCCTGAATCATTGTGGATCCGACCAGGCGCTGTTGAATGGATAACTCGTTGCACAACTGGATCGTAGTGATCCCGAGTTTTACCAAATTGATGTCCGGTGTTCGGACCTGACTCATGTCGATGATCATTTTTCCCAATCCGGAATCTACCGCTTCCGATACCTTGCTGCGCATCTGGTTGGAGATTTCGTTGGCGACGTTGGGTGTGAGATGGGTTGGGAGCATGACCGCCAGAACGCCATCCCGTTGTTGGAAGTATTTGTAGGAAGTGTCCAGACTTAGAGATCTACAAATCTTGGCTTTGAGGTCGTCCGGATCCAAAGGCTTCGTGATCATCGCCAGAAATCCAACCTGTGTAGCTCTCGTCTGGTCTTCGGTGGCGGTTTTGACTGAAAGACCAAAGATTGGTGCGCTCTTGGTTCGGGTGCTGGCCCGAAACATCTGGAATAGGGTGAATCCGGCACCGTCGGGTAGTGAAAGACTGACGAGGATGGCGTCCGGAATATTTTGCGAGCAGTAGTCGAGTGCCTCGCCTGTCTGGGTTCGTCCATGAACCTGCCATGGCGTGTCTGAAACCGCGGCTCGGATTTGATCGATGATGGCAGGCTTGTCATCGACGACCAGAATGTTGAGCGGGTCGTCATAGCGTTTGACTTTCTTGACACCGCCACCCTTGGCCTTGAGTTCGATGATGCGTCCTGCTCGCTCGACGAGCATGTCCTCTTTGAACGGCTTTACGAGGTAGTCACGAACTCCCATTTTGGCGATTTTCATGACGTTGTCCCTGCCTGATTCGGCCGTGAGCATGATCACGGGTGTGTTTTTTAGATCGGCGTGGGACTTCAGCTTCGCCAAGCACTCGGACCCATCCATGATGGGCATGGTGAGGTCTAGGAGAATCAGGTCGGGCTTCTCGCGCATGGCCACGGCGACACCTTCGACACCGTTCGAGGCCTCGAGGACATCCACATCGAAGGGTTTAAGTGCCTTGGTGACAATCAGTCGGATTGTCTTGCTGTCGTCGACAGTCAGGATCTTCGGTTTCATGGATATTCAATGATAAGTGTTACTCAAATTATAGAGGCTTCCGAGTTCTAGGAATGGGAAGTTTCGCCTCAACTGCTCCGGCCTGTGTTGTCAATCTTGGGGATTGGACAGCGGCATGGATTGGAGAAACCCACATCTTCGATTGGGAATCGGCATTTCTTGGGGAAGACTTTAGGGATCGTTGGATTCACTTAAAGGCGTGGGGACCAGCACCAAACACAAAGGCTTTCAGGTGAAACACCATTCTGCCGATAGGCATCACAATGTCCGTGAACTCCACGGTAGCTGCCGGTGCACCTCCGAAGGCTCTGACTCTGGCAGAGATCCACCGGCGTCTTGAGTCGTGCCCGCCTATCCCATCGCTCAAGAGCATTCAAGGGGCGTTGCGGGAGTTGTTGGCCGCCGAACAGCGCTATGCCGGACAAATCTCCGAGGTTATTCGACGCGATCCGGGGCTGACATCGCGACTTTTGAAGCTGGTGAATTCGGTTCACTACGGCCTTGGCCATTCTGTGACCAGCCTTGAGGAGGCGGTGTTCTATGTCGGAGTCCGGCAAGTGAGGGACTTGGCTACCATGACCCCGGTGATTGATGACTTCAAACGAATCACCGGCTCTCAGCGGGGGGTCGGAGAGGCTCTTTGGCGAAACCTCTGGAAGCACAGTATTGCGGTGGCGATGGTCACCAAGGATCTGATGATGGTGACCGCAGAGTCCGGAGAAGACCTCGATTATGTCGCAGGTCTGGTTCATGACGTCGGGTGGATTGTTTTTGCAACGGTCTTTCCAGAGCATCACTCCAGCATCTTGGAACAGCTGAAGGGGTCATCGCTGCCGGTGAGGTTGATCGAATTGGACAGTGTGGGGTGTGACCATGCTCATTTGGGGGCGATGTATCTGAAAGCTCAGCGTTTGGGTGAATCTCTAGAATTCACAACACGGCATCACCACACACCGTCGGGGAATACTCGCGATGCCCGCTTGGCTGGCGCTGTACAGATTGCAGACCAATTTGCTCTATCCATCGGTCTGGGGCATCCTGGAGATCCGCCGTTGCGTTCGCCTGACGACTGGGTGCATGCGACTGGTTGGAAACTCCTGTTCCCAGAGGGGGCCGAGATCCATCGACGTCAGGCTCTTAAATCCCTCGAGAAGACTGCGCAACGGCTTCCCGGCATGGTGGATTGCCTGGTTTGATCGGCTAAGTGGCCTTCAAACATTCACTGTATAGATAGTAGTAGGACGCCCTGAATGGACTCGATGAGGGACAGGCTGTACCCGCTTTCCGAAAGAGCTTCGTTGTTGGCTCTTACGAGGCGTGAGGGACAGGCTCTGCAGAGCCCGCACTCAGGGGAGTCCTGTGCGCAACCTAGAGATCGAATGGCCCAGCCAGCGGTTCAGTAATCCCGAATGTTTCGGCCGGCGCTCCGGGGAGCCTGTCCCTTGTTGCCGGGTTGGTTGATGCGAGGCGGACCGTCTAGAGGCGGAACCATCCACTGCGGGGGGGCGGGCATCGGTTGGGCTCCGTTTTTCGGGTCGCCTTGACCAAGACTTTCCGAGGGTTTCTGGCCTTTTTCTGCGAGCATTTGACGCAATCCATCGAGCTCCTTGCCTACTTGCTCGGCTCGCTGCGCGGTTCTGTCACTGGGTTTGATGGCTTGAAGCTCGTTGAGTGCTTGCTCGGCCCCTTCCAGTCGGGCCGCCTTGGCTTCCATGGGCTCCTGTGCCCCCGGTGATTGCATGAGCTTGTCGGCGAGTTTGTCCAGTGTTTGGGCTAGCTTCTGCTCTGCTTGCTCTTGCTTGGCCTGGAGGCGCGGTTGGTTGGGGCTAAGTTCAGAGGCCTGTTGGAAGTGGTCCAACGCTTGGCTCAATTGCATGGCCTGCTGTTCAGGTTGAGAAAAGGCGGACTGCTGCTCTTGAAAATCCCCCTCGTCTTCGTGGACTTGGGCCATGCGGCGGTCGATCTCCTCGCCGGTGCGCTGGGCTTCCTGATGGTTTGGGGATTGCTCCAAAGCATGATCAATTTGTTCACGCGCCATTCTCAAGAGCGCCAATTTTTCCTTGGTGATGGGAATCTGTTCTTCGAGAGCCAAGAAGGTCTCTGCTTGTTTTACTTTTGCATCAGCCAAACGGTCCTTGGCTTTTTTGAGAGCTTCCTCGACTTGGGAATCGCCCGGGCGCAGTTGTTGGCTTTCTTCCAATTGTGAAATGCCCTGCTCGAGCTTCGAGGCGTCCACCTCCGGAAGTCGGGGTTCGCGCCGACTCGACTTTAACGATAGAGGTGTTTGAGCATTTCGCATTCCCTCCTGCTTTAGGGCTTCGGCGAGGCGGTTTTTGGTGTCGGATTCCCCGCGTTCAGCTTCGGGGTTGACGGGGCTCAGTTGATGAGCTTCGGAGAATTTTTCGTGGGCGTTGCGAAGATCGGGAATCTGCTGGGCTGGAGTCTTGTTAGGCTGATTGGCCTGGTCGTCTGCCTTGCGAGCCTCTTCCATCAGAAGGTTTAGCAGCTTTGTTCGGACGAACGTGTCGTTTTCCAGAGCTCTGGGTTCACCTGGCGTATTCTTGAGAACAACCTGATAGGCATCGAGAGCGGCCCTCCATCGAGCGATCGTCTCGTCCAAGTTTGCTGACCGAGACTCGACTCCGAGTTGATATTCGGCGTTGCCCCGCTGAAATCTGGCCAAGTTGGCCAACGTCGGATGGTTCAGGGTCTCCACGCGATCAAATGCCACTAGGGCGTCTTCCCATCGGTGTGCTGCGTAGGAAGCAACCCCGGCGTTGTACTGGATATGAGGACTGTTGGGCTGAAGTTCGGCCTGCTGGGCCAAGGTATCGGCAACCGTCTGCGGTGCACCATTGGTCAGCTGATGCTGGAGTTCCCGAATGTTGAGGGGATCTGTGGCTGAAAGGGTGGGGACTGAAAGTGCGAAGGCGCAGACTAAAGCCAGAACCAGCGGCGCTAGGGACAGGCTCCGCGATGAGAGCTTGGGAATAAGGGACAGGCTCCGGGGAACAACAAGGGACAGGCTCCGAGTTGGTGGATCAACAAGGGACAGGCTCCGCGCTGAGAGCTGGGGAACGACAAGGGACAGGCTCCGAGTTGGGGAAGGCTCGGAGGGGTGGTGGGGTCGTCGGAGGGGATTCATGGGACGACGGGAGGCGACTTGGGGCGGATGGCGGAGGTCAGGCGGGGTCGTTGGTGGCGGCCGACTCCAATGATGGACTGGGCTATTAGGGCGCCAATGGCCAGGGTCAACGGCAGAGGGTAGGCCTCGACGTAGTTTTTGCTGTCTTCTCGGGCCGCGCTTTCGGCCAACGGGGCCAGAAATTCCTGCCGGAGTGTGTTGAACCCCTCTCCTTGATCCCCCAGAGGTACGTATCGGCCTCCGGTGAGCGCGGTGATGCGTTTAAGGTTGGCTTCATTCAGCCGGGAGACGACTTCTTGGCCAGAGGCGTTCTGTGCCACGCCCCCCCATTGAATCCGTGGAACCTTGGCCCCACCTCGGGTTCCCACCCCGACCGCACAAACTTTTACGCCCTGACGGGCCCAACGGCGGGTGAACTCTAAGAGTTGATCGCCCGAATCTTCGCCGTCCGTGACCAGGATGACTACTCGGGGTTGAATGTTGTTGGTCTGGAAATATCTCCCGGCCCGTTCAATGGCAGAACCTAAATTGGACCCGGCTGTTTCACCGTCCATCTCCACGGTGTAGGGTGAGGAGTAACGCAACATGGCTTGGATGGCCCGGGTGTCGAAGCTGAGTGGGGCGTTGAGGTAGGCCACACCGCTGAAGGTGATCAACCCGACTCGGTCCGATCGGCTGGAATCTAAAAAACGGGACAATGCGTTGGTGGCCGCAAACCACCGGTTGGGGCGGACATCGGTCGCCAGCATGGAGCGGGAGAGATCCAGGGCGATGAGATAGGGGACTCCTCTTAGTTCGGATTGCTCGTCGGTGCGGAAGGCCAGGGGGCGAGCCAATGCCAGCGGCAGTAGAATAGCTACGGCCAAGACCAATGCCCGGTCGGCCCGTTGGCGCCACGGTACCAGCCCAGGATCGGACCAGGGCCGGTCGGCACTGCCCGAGAACTGCGAGATCCGCCGTCGATTGCGACGCTTTTCTAGAGCCCAGACCCCTACGATCAGGGCGAGGAGGACCGGAATCAGCAGCAGCAACTCAGGGTGCGCGAATCTCATGGCAGGGTCCTCCGCAGGAGTGAGTTCCAAATCCATCCCCCAAGCCACAGCAGTGACCCGAGGGTCACAGGCCAGACAAAAAACTCCTCCCACAGGACAAAACGCTTTTGGATTAAGTCCCGTTTTTCTAGTTGGTCGATGAGGTTGTAAATACCTTGCAAGGCCCGTGTGTCGTTGGCTTGAAAGAATTGGCCGCCGGTGATGCGGGCCGCGCGGTTGAGGTCATGGTTGGCGGCGACCGAAGGGACGACCATCTCCGGGCCAATCAGGACCGAGTAGAGTTTCACCTTGTCGCGCACTAGTTGCCCAATGATCTCCGATGCACGGGGGCCGGAGGAGTTGTCGCCATCGGTCACGAGGATGACCACTTTGCTGCGATCGCTGTCCTTGCGCAGGAAGTTTCCCGCGGCCATGACCGCCCAACCAATGCCCGTTCCGGTGGCCAGATCGGTCTGATGCATGGATTCGATGGCCCAGCGGTGATCGAGGGTGAGTGGGCTGACCAAAAACGGGTTTCGCGCAAAACAAACGATGCCAATCCGATCATTGGGTCGACCTACGATGAACTTCTCGGTGACATACTCAAGGGCGGCACGGCGGGTGACCCGTTTACGATCCAATCGGAAATCCGTTTCAGCCATTGAACGGCTGAAATCGAGCGCCAGCATGATGTCGATTCCCTTGCTCGGGTCAGGCAAATCACCTCGAGGCATCCGCGGTCTGGCGAGGCCGACGATAAGGAGCGCCAGAGGAATTAAGGTCCACAGCGCATGGGTGGCAGCCCGTTGTCGCGCAGGTATACGGCCCAGGTGGCCGAGGCCGGCCAGTGACGGAATCGCCAGTGACGGAACCGCTCGCGGTCGCCGTCGGAACCAAGCGAGTGCGGGCAGCGCCAACAGACCCAGCAGCACCCACGGGTAGAGGAACTCGATGGCCAGGAGGTCCTTCAAGGTTTGCCCCCTTTATGCCCCGGCGGTAGTCCGGCACACTCCGAGATGAATTGCTCGGTCGTGTCGATGAGCGCGGCCAGTTCGGCTTCGGTGGCGACTCCTTGGGCGAATTTGAGGAAATCGCATCGGCTCAGAAAATCGCGAAGGGTCGCTCGATGGGCGGTATTGAGGCATGGGTTAGTCGCCGCCAATTCCAGAAATTCGCGTGAGGTCTGGAAGCGGACCGAGAACGCATACCTGGCCTCCAGATAACCCCGCAGAATCTCGCTGACCTCGATAGCAAAGGGGTGGGCAACCCAATGGCCACGGTTGGACCGCAGGGCAGCCAGGCGTGCCAGGAAGGCCTCATGCGGCGGTGGTCCGTCGGGGACGGTTGGAGCGAGTGACGCGGGTTGTCGCTGAAGCCACCAGCGACGCAGTTTGTAAGCAATCAGGCCGACTAGCACCGGCAGGCTGAAGAGCAGCCACGGATTCTCCCACCATTGGGGCAGAGGAACGAGAGTCAGGTCCTCGATGAGCCGATCGGGTTTCATGGGTGCAGCCGGGCAGGATTCAAGCAACGCGACGTCGCGCGGCGCGGTCGAGGAACCCCTGGAGTCGCTGGGCCCAGGGTTGATCGGTGCGGACCTCTAGTTCTGGGATGCGTCCACCGCGGAAGGTGGCGATGAGTTGATCTCGTCGGGCCTGCCCGGCCACTCGCCATCCCTCCCGGACTCGCGGATCACTGGAGTCCATCTCGAGCACTTCGCCGGTCTCGGAATCTTGCAGGAGGACCCATCCTACATCGGGTAGTTCGAGTTCTCGTTGGTCGCTCATCCGGAGGGCCATCATATCATGCCGCTGATTGGAGGCCTTAATAGCACGGGTCCAGCCCTCGGTGTCGGGATCGTGGAAGTCCGAGAGGACAAAACTGAGCGTCGGTCGGCTGAACAGGTTGTTCAGAAACTTCAGCGCTGTGCCGATCGATGTCCCGGAATGCTTCGGAGTGGTGAAGAGGATCTCATGCAGCAGACGGGTGACGTGTGCGCGGGTTTTGCGGGGCGGGATGTACCGTTCCACTCGATCTGAGAAGAGGATGGCTCCGACCCGGTCGCCATCCCGCACGGCGCTGAAGGCCAGGGAGCCTGCTAGAATGGCTGCTATCTCACGGTGTGATGCAACGCCGGCCTCCGGATTGGCTTCTGAGCAGAAGTCTCCGCTGGCCGAGATGTCCACCAAGAGCATGACCACCAACTCTCGCTCCTCGACGTGGCGCTTGATGAAGGGTTTGCGCAGGCGGGCGGTGACATTCCAATCAATGCGGCGGACGTCATCGCCGGGCACGTACTCGCGCACGTCGGCGAAATCCATACCCCGTCCTTTGAAGACGCTCCCCAATCTGCCACCCATCAACTGCTCGCTAACCAATCGGGCCCGCACCTCTACGGATCGGAGTCGTTGGATGTAATCGTTGGGCAGCATGAAGGGTGAGAATTGGTCCGCCGATCCGACTTGGGATCTCGGAAGCCTGGCTCGGTTATTCGGCGGTGGCGAGGTATTCGATGAGGTTGCGAATGTCCTGCTTGGAGAGCAGCTCACCGAATCCTTCGGGCATCCCTGAAAGCCCTTTCTCGCGACCGATGATCTCGGTCTTTTTGACTGTGATTAACCCGTCTTCGGCCGAGTTGAGTGCCAGCTCGGTCGCCGATTCCGATTTGATGACCCCTGCGTAGCTTTGTCCGCCCTTGAGGTTTACTAGCACGTTCTCGAAACCCACGGCGATCGTTGCGTTCGGATAGAGGATGCTCGTCAGCAGGTAGGCGCGGCCGTTCTTCTTGCCCAGTCCGGTGAGTTCAGGGCCGACTTCGCCGCCCTCGCCCTGAACCTTGTGGCAGCGAACACAACTCACCTCAGCGCGTTCGATAAAAACTTTTTTGCCCGCCTCGGCATCGCCTCCAATCAGGCAGGCTTTCCAGGCGGAGGAGGGATCTTTGGCGTCGAGGCGGCTCCTGTATTGGCCGAGCAACGGCTTGAGTGACTCACGTGATCCCGCCGCCTCTACGACATCGAGTTCCAGTTCCGGGGCCACAGTGCCGGCAATCACACCTTCCATCCAGTTTTTCAGGAGAGCGTCAGCCTCGGTACCCTTTATCGAGCCCAGGGTGGCCAGTGCTGACTGTTTTTCGGTCACCGATCCCGAGGCCAAGGCCTTCTGCAGGGGTGCTGTTGATCCGCCACTGGCGGAGCTGCCACCGGATCCGTTATTGCGGGCCGCGACCGGCGGCACCTCGACGGCAAGTTGGGTAGCCAGGCTGCGGACCTTCTCATCCTTGTCTTCACGGGCGGCGGCCAGTGCGGGAGCGTAGTCGGGTGTTTGCAGGAGCGATAAGGCCCGCAGGGCGTCTGAGCGAGCGACCCCGTCAGCGGCTCCCTGAATTACCAGAGCGGACAACGCGGGCGAAGCCTCGGTGAGTTTGAGGGCCCCTGCGGCTCGGGCGGTGGCTGCGCGGACTGGGGCCGGCGCAGAGGTGAGGAGGGCATTGGAGACCGGTTTCAGTGCCTCATTGGGCACCTTTTCAGAACGGGCGAAGGCGGTCGGGCGCCAGAGTCCGCTGATGCGGTCGCGGCCAGAATTGGCTGGCCACTGGCTGAGGGCGTCGAGGGCCTCGGCCCGGAGATTTATCGGGGCGTCATCTCGGGTCGCATAAGTGGCCAGGGCTTTGGCGGTGGCCTCGGTGCCGAAGCGGTAGTTGGCGTTGAGGACTCGACGCATCAACGGGGCCTCGGTAAGGCCGGGGCGCTCAACTAAGCGGGCTAGGGCTTCCATGGCTCCGGGAATGGGCTGGTCGTTGATGGCGCGGGCGGCCTCGGTGACGATCCTGGGTGAGGAATCCCCGAGAAAGGACGCGATCTCATTGCGTTCCAGTTTACGCATCGCCAGCAGGATTCCCATGCGCACCGATTCGTGGGGGTGTCGCACGTGGTTGACCAGCGCGTCGATGTCGTTGGCTCCGATGAGGGCCACCACTCCGGCGTGTCGCAGATAGGGATCCTTATCGGCGTTTTCCACCAACAGATTGAAGATGGCGGGGATGGATTCGCGGCGGCCTAGCTTGCCTAATGCGATTGTGCTGAGGGTTCGCGTATGCAGATCGCTGTCGGAGGTGAGTCGGATCAGGGCCTCGTAAGAGCGACCGTAGCGAGCATCGCCGAGCACGGTGGCAGCCACGGCGCGGACCCTCGCATCGGTGTCGGACAAGAGGGGAATCAACCGTTCCAACGACTCCACTCGGGAGCCCGACGCACTCGTGTTGTGCTGGGCGCGGGCGACTTGCCCGATGCCCCAGATGCCATGCAGACGAGCCTGGACGGTTTTGCCGGAGAGGGCCGCCTTAAGCAGGGACTTGTCGTCGTGACGCGCGGCGAGCTCAAATTGGGAGCCCAGTCGGATCCGGTAATTGGGGTGCAGGAGCCCCTTGGCCAATTCGCTGGTGGATCGCTGAGAGAAGCCGGCTGCCAAAAAGGCCTGTGTCTCGCGGACCAATTGCGACTGGGAATGGCGCGGGTCGGAAAAGCGGTAGATGCGTCCCTTGCCCACGGGTTCCCAGCCGTCGAACCAGTCGAGCACCCAAAAAGAACCATCGGGACCCCAATGGCCATCGGTGGCATTGACTGACCAGATAAACTTCTGGTCGTCCACGATCTCGAAGCCCGCGCCCTTGGCCTTGTGCTTGAACTTCCACAACCCCGAGCCACTGGAGCTGCCTCGAAAATCACACAAGGTGAACGTGTCGTTCCACTCGGGGCCGCTGCCAGTTCCCTCGTAATAGCTAACGCCGCTAGGGCCTGAGGAAATGTTCTTAATGGGAGGGGTCAGGTAGGCCGGTTGGGAGTCGTTCTGCGGATGCCACATCTTTTCGGAATTCCATGCACCGCGGGGGTTGGGGGCATTGCGGCCTTCCAGGAATTGCCAACCGATGCGCCAACCGCTGTCACCCCCTTCGACCAACCAAGTCCAACGAGCCTGATCTCCGCCGTCTGAATTGTTGTCGCCGGTAAAGAGATTTCCCCACGCGTCGAAGACCATGTCCTGCGGATTGCGAAGGCCCTGGTAGACCATCTCGAGGTGCGAGCCGTCGGGTTCGCAACGGAAGACCGCCCCGCTGTCTGCGGTTCCGACCATGTGACCTTCAGTTCGGATCATCGAGGCGCGATCACCGATCGAGAAGTAGAGTCGGCCATCGGGTCCAAAGACCAGACCATGCAGGTCGTGCCCGAGAAAACCGACGCGAATGCCATGGCCATAGCTGATGCTGCGACGTTCGTCGGCGACGCCGTCTCCATCCGCGTCTCGGAGTCGCCAAACATTGGGGATATTGGCAAAAAACACATCTTTGCCCCGCGCCAGGACGCCGGCGGCTACGCCGTCCAGTGGGGTGGCAAAGTTTTCAGCAAATACTGTAGAGATCGTGGCTTTGCCGGTGCCCTGAGGATCTCGGAGGAGGCGAACGCGCTCCGTGTTGGTGTAATAGCCCGCCATCTGATCGGGCTTGAGATGCCGCTGCATCATTGCCAAACGGTCATCCACCGACTTGCAGGCGAGGTCCTCATCGAGCCAGTCCATGATGCCCCGGATGTCGGGGACTCCCCGCCATGCGCGGAAACTCTCAGCGACGAAGACGCGGCCGTCATCAGCGACATCGAAAGCCACGCCGTGGGCGACATTGGGTTCGGCTGCCCAGAGTTCGGCCTTCCAACCATTGGGGTAAGTGAAGCGCTTGATGGCGCGTTCGGCCTCGTCTGAGGCGGCGGCGATCGTTGGGGCTTTGAAAGATGTCTGTTGAGGCCCGAGCTTGTGTTGGGCGTGGGCGGGAACCGCGAGGGTGATGGTGGCGGCTCCCAGGGTAATGGCGGCCAAACAGCGGCGGAGCGTGGCGGACGTAACGGGCATAAAGTACTAGAAGGTATGAAGGATGTCGGGTGAAGCAAGCGACCGCTGGTCCTGAACAACAAAAATCCCCGTCACCTCAGTGCGGGGATTGTGTGGGGATTCGTCAAGACCGAGCGCCGAGGAGCAGGATAGGCCTCCGAATTAGCGCCTGCGGGTGACAAGAGCCCAGGCAGCCAGGCCGAGTCCGGCCAAGGCCCAAGTTCCTGGCTCGGGCACCGTTGTCGGCATCACATCGAGCGTGATGGCGTCGAGGCTCAGGTGTTCGCCCGTGGACTTAAAATTGAGGGTGAAGTCGTTGACCCCCGGATCGGTGATGTTCCAGGTGTAAGCCAGCGAAATGTTGTTACCCGGAAAACCTTGGGCAGGGGCAATGGCCAGCGTCGTGGGGGTGCCGCCCAGTGATACAGATTTGCTCTGGGAAACGTAATTCAGGCGCAGGCCCGAATAATCGATTTCGGTGCCGAGTGTCCGGATCTGAAAAGAAATCTGAGCGATCGGCTGGAGACTGCTGTAGTTCAACTTGAAATTGCCCGCTCCACCGACGCCCACGTAGATATTGCCGCTGCCGAGCACGGCGCCCACGGGATCCAGTTGGGTGAGGGTCGCTCTGCTGCCCATGTTGGAACCGCTCATGTCCGGCTGGTTGGCAACATTGTAGCCCGAGGAGAAGCGTTCCCATCCGGCGACCTCGGTGCCGGCGACCCCTCGAAAATAAGGGGCGTAAAAGCCGTTGGTACCGGCCGAGGCATTGGGAATCAGCGTGGCAGACACCAAGGCTGCGGTAAAAAATGATTTCTGGATATCCATGATGGTCGGGAGTGACTTCGGTTCTTACCCGGTTTCCGGGTTGAACCAAACGATTCTTGAAGATTGCACAGAGACTAAAATCGGCGACTGAAAAACTGTTCTCGATGAACTTTTTGGCGGACGAGTCAGGCCGCCTTGCGGCGGATTCCAACGATCCGAAAGGCTGCCTGCTGGAGAACTAGAGCCTCATCCAGATCGGCGCTGACCAGTTTGCGGTTGGCTTCCAACAATAGGCCCATCGCCTCGACTAATTCTTCAGTCCGGTAATTGGCGGCTTGCTTCATGGCTTGGAACAGAACAAAGGAGTGGAGCGCCAGCGGATTAAAACGTCGGTCCGTCGGCATTGAAGAGGCGGGGATTCGGTCAAGTTGGCTTTTGAACGAGTTGTAGTCGCGACAGGATTTTAGTGAACCGTTAGACAACAACTCCTTGACCATCAGCAACGAGCGAACCTTTGAAATTAAACCATAAAGGAGCCCGATCTCAGACTTACGTTTGTCGGTGCCCACTCGAATTTCCCATAATTCCTCATCCAAAGTTCGCAGGAGTTTGGCCAAATCACGGTCTCCTAGCGCCTCGGCTAGGGCGAAGGCTCGAGCGATCTTCTGCCGGGAAACGCACAGTTGAATGTCGCTCAGAGTGACGGTGTTCCGTTGACCGGTGTACAGAGCGAGCTTCTCACACTCGGAGGCCAGCATCCGCAAGTTGGGACCAACCCGGTTGACCAGTTCAGCCAGAGCCTCGTCATCGGCCTCTTTTCCGGCCTCGCGCAGGATGCGAATAGCTTCGGATTCGGCCTTGCTGGCCCAATCTTTGTCTTCCTGAGAAAGGGCAGCGAAGAGTTCAACGGTCCCCTGTTTCTCGAACGCTTTGAAAATTGCTCGCCGTCTATCAGGTTTGCCTGCCGAGATGAGCAGGCGGACGCCGTCCCAGCGGAAGGACTTGAGGGTTTCAGCCAACTCGGCGAGAGCTGAGGTGACAGAACTGGAACTCGAAGTTCGGTCTTCGCCCAAGAAATTACAGTTTTGGAACCACACCGCCTTGGCCCCTCCGAAGAACGGTAGCGTGTTCAGTGCCGCGTGCAGTTTCGCGATCTTCTGTTGAGCCTCTCCGGCATTGCTGGCGGTGGCGTCTAGTACCTCGTGATCCATCCCACCGAGTTCCGAGCACCACTGTTCGTACAGGGCTCGAGCCCGTTGTTTGACCGGAAAATCATCATCCCCGCAGACCAGAACCATCGGGGCCGGGCCAGACTCGTCGGGAGAGGTGGTGGGAGCGGATCGAGCTGCCATCAAGCCTGTTCGCCTGGTTCTTCACTGTCTTCTTCGCCTACGTCCTCCTGCTCATTGGCACCGGCCAAATGATCACTCATGTCTTCCACATCATGAAAAAGGCTGCGAGTGACGAAAATGGGGCGTTTGAGAGCGCTGGCCAAAGCTAAGCAATCGCTGGGTCGGGCATCGATCTCCACCAATTTTGTGCCCAGTTCGTTTTGTTGGCGCAGGATTAATCGCGCGAAGAACGTGGAATTCTTCAGAGAGGTGATCAC
Organism: Verrucomicrobiota bacterium; assembly: GCA_039796015.1. GTDB lineage: Bacteria > Verrucomicrobiota > Verrucomicrobiia > Limisphaerales > UBA9464 > SXXZ01. The sequence continues at coordinate 365 of JBDKKQ010000163.1, read as the reverse complement.
CACTCGTTCCAACTCGATTCCAAAGCCCTGAAAAACCAGGCCCATCAGATCATGAGTCAGCGGCCGATCTTTCGGTGTCCCTCGCAGGGCCATGCCAATCACCAGCCCCATGCTTTGTTCGACTTGGATGACGAACACCTTCTCATCGTTGCCGATGAACAAGGCGCAGCCGCTGTTGGCGGGCAGGATGCCACGAATCTTCACCGGAATGACGTCATTCGCCATGGCGACAGGATAGGAACGGCCGGCCTGCCAACGCAAGCAAGCGTCCGGCATGCAGTCCCCCTGATTCGCATCTAAGGGACAGGCTAGGGACAGGCTAGGGACAGGCTAGGGACAGGCTAGGGACAGGCTAGGGACAGGCT
>JBDKKQ010000162.1:0-4270 GCA_039796015.1 Verrucomicrobiota bacterium | reverse complement strand
ACTCTTGCGAGTCCTGCGCCGTTGAAGCAAACGGTTCGGGTGGATTACACCAAAGCGATCTTGTCGCCCTTCTTGAGGGTGACGATAGCCTTCTTGTAGTCGCTGCTCTTGCCGGCGGCCTTGGTCATCTTGCGACGAGCCTTGCCCTCGTAGTTCGCCGTGTTGACTTTGGTCACCTTCACATTGAAGAGCTGCTCCACGGCCTTCTTGATCTGCGGTGCGGAGGCACGTCGATCGGTCAGAAGGGTGTACTTGTTGAACTTTTCGGTCTGGAGGGCCGCTTTTTCAGTGATGCGGACCGTCTTGATGGTGTCGAAAATGGTCATGTTGATATCCCTTTCTGGTTACTTGGCGATGCGCGCCTCAACCGCCTCGAAGCCAGACTTGGTGAAGACGAGCTTGTCGTACTTCAGCAGGTCGTAGGTATTGACCAGGCAAGCGGTCTTGAGTTCCACGCCGGTTACGTTGCGGCTGGCGAGGTAGGCGGACTTGTTGGCAGAGCCCAAGACCACGAGGTTGGTGTTACCATCGAGACCCAGAGCCTGTAGCACGGAAACGAAGTCTTTGGTCTTCCCGTTGGCGATTTGCAGGTCATCGATGAGCACAACGTCTCCGGACTTCAAACGCTCACTGAGCGCCTTGCGGAGGGCGAGGCTCTTGACCTTCTTGTTGACCTTCTTAGAGAAGTCACGGGGCTTGGGTCCGAAGACCACGCCGCCGCCACGCCACAGAGGGCTGGCGAAGGATCCGGCGCGGGCGCGGCCGGTTCCCTTCTGGCGCCAGGGCTTCTTGCCGGTACCGGCAACGTCACCCATGGTCTTTGTGCAGGCGGTACCGCTGCGCTGAGCAGCATTGTAAGCGACCACGGTGTCGTGGACGGCTTGGGTGCCGCGACCGTTGGCGATCAACTCGAAACGGACATCGAGTTCGCCGGCAGCGTTTCCTTTGGAGTCTTTGATCGAAAGTTTCATCGAGCGTGTTCCTTAGTTACTTCTTTTTGGCAGCCGCGGCAGCCTTCTTTTCGACCTTCTTGGACGTGGCAGCATCCTTGGCCTTCTTACGGGCGTCGGTGATCTGCTTCAGGCGGGCGGAGTTGATGGAGATCTTCTTTGCCTCACGAATGATGCAATAATCACCTTCGCTGCCCGGGAAATTGCCCTTGATGAGGAGCACGTTGTCTTCCGGGCGAACCTGGATGATTTCCAGATTCTGGGAAGTGCGACGAACCACACCCATGTGACCGGGCATCTTCATGCCGCGCATGACGGTTCCGGGGAAGAGGCGCTGACCGATGGCGCCCGAACGACGGTGCCAACCCTTGGCGCCGTGAGTTGCATCACCGCCGCGGAAACTCCAGCGGGCGACAACACCTTCGAAGCCGCGACCCTTGGTGGTGCCAATGGCATCCACAAATTGGCCGATCTGGAAGATATCTGCGCCCACGGTGTCTCCGGACTTCACTTCCTTGGAAAAGTCGCGGAATTCGCGGATGCGCTTAACACCGGTGATGACCGGCTGTTCGCCGCCCTGTCCGGGAGCGTCCACCTTGACACCCTGCTTGGCGAGGTGCCCGATGAGAGGCTTGGTCAGACGGCCGAGTTTCTGGTCTCCGTAGCCGAGCTGGACAGCAGAGTAGCCGTCCTTCGAGGCCTTGGTCTTGACCTGCAGAACCCGGTTGGGTCCGACATGGACGACCGTGACGGGCACGAGTACACCATTGGCATCATACACACGGGTATGACCCACCTTGAGTCCGATAAGTCCGAGAGGCATGGCTGGGAAAGTTAGATCTTGATTTGGATGTCAACGCCGGCCGGGAGGTTGAGCTTCTTGAGCTCATCCACGGTCTTGGCAGTGGGATCGAGGATATCCAGCAAACGCTTATGAGTGCGTTGCTCGAAGGATTCCTGCGACTTCTTGTCCGCATGGGGCGAACGTAGAACGGTCAATCGTTCAATTTTGGTCGGGAGGGGGATGGGGCCAGCGACACGGGCACCAGAGCGCTTGACGGTTTCCACGATTTCACTCGCGGAGGCGTCAATGACCCGGTGGTCGTAGGCTTTGAGTCGGATACGGATACGTTGTCCAGCCATTGCAAAGAACAGGTTTGAGTTTTAGGAGGGGAAATTAGCTGCGGGCGGCAGGGCGCTTTTTGGCGGCATCCATCACGGTGGTGAGGACGCTGTTGGGTACTTGCTCGAAGTGGAGCGGTTCCATGCTGTACGAGGCACGTCCCTTGGAAAGGGAACGGATGGCGGTCGCATAGCCGAACATTTCGGCCAGCGGCACCTGCGCTGTCAGTACGGTTTGACCATTCTTAGCGTCCACACCTTGGATCATGCCGCGGCGGCGGTTGATGTCACCCAAGATATCGCCCTGATATTCGTCAGGAGTGGTGGCTTCGACCTTCATGATCGGCTCCAAGAGGATCGGACCGGCCTGAGCAAAAGCGTCTTTGAGCGCGAAGATACCGGCCATCTTGAATGCCAACTCGTTCGAGTCGACTTCATGGAACGATCCGTCTTTGACGGTGACCTTGATGTCGATCACCTGGAAGCCGGCGTAGACACCGGACTTGATGGCCTCTGCGATGCCGTTCATCACCGCCGGGATGTACTCCTTGGGGATGGTACCACCAACGACCTTGTTGAGGATCTCGACGCCCTTGCCCTTTTCGTTGGGCTCCACATCAACGACGGCATGGCCATACTGTCCACGACCACCGGACTGGCGGATGAACTTGCCTTCGCCCTCGGCCGACTTGGTGATGGTTTCACGATAAGCGATCTGGGGAGCGCCCGCGTCGGCCTCGACAGAGAATTCGCGTTTGAGACGGTCGCGGATGATTTCCAGGTGCAGCTCGCCCATGCCGGCGATGATCAGCTGGCCGGTCTCTTCATTGGTGAAACACTTGAAGGTAGGATCTTCTTCAGCCAAACGCTGGAGGCCTTGGGACATCTTGTCTTGGTCGGCCTTCGTCTTCGGCTCGATGGCCATGCTGATGACCGGCTCGGGGAAGGTCGGAGGCTCTAGAGCGATGTCGAAGTCCTCGTTGCATAGGGTATCGCCGGTGGTGATGTTGCGCAAACCGACCAAGGCTGCGATGTCGCCGGAGTAAACGGAATCGACATCTTTGCGTTCGCTGCCTTGAATAACCATCAAACGGCTCACACGTTCACGCTTACGGGTGCGAGGATTGTAGATGGAATCGCCCTTTTTGAGCTGACCGGAATAAACACGGAAGAAAACCAGCTTACCGGCGTACGGGTCGGTCCAAAGCTTGAACGCGAGCGAGCAGAACTTGCTGTTGTCGTCCGGAGGAACTGGGATTCTGTCTTCGGTTTCTCCGGAGTCGGGAACCATGCCTGTGGCTGGAGGGATGTCCAACGGGGACGGCAGGTAATCAATGACGGCGTCGATCAAGACTTGAACGCCCTTTTTCTTGAAAGCAGTGCCGCAAAGAACCGGGACGAGCTCGATCAGGCAGGTGAGGCGGCGGATCGCAGCCTTGAGAACGGGAACCGAAATGGGTTTCTCTTCGAGAATCAACTCCGCGACTAAATCGTCCTTGTTGGAGACGGCATCGATGAGCTCGGCCAACGCCGCTTCCGCGCGATCCTTGTGAGCGGCAGGAATCTCGGTAACTTCGTACTTCAGGCCTTCGTTGGTGAGGTCGCCCTCGCCCCAAATGATGGCCTTCTGGTTGACGACGTCGATAACACCAGCAAATTTTTCTTCAGCTCCGATGTTCAGGAAGATCGGGAACGCATAGGCACCGAGCTTCTTGCGCATGTCGGCCAGCGCGTTATCAAAATTGGCGCCGGTGCGGTCCATCTTGTTAACGAACGCGATCCGAGGCACTTTGTACTTAGTGGCTTGGCGCCAGACCGTCTCGGACTGGGGTTGGACACCGGCTACACCGCAAAACACAGCGACCGCGCCGTCCAGAACACGCATGGAACGTTCGACTTCAGCGGTGAAGTCGACGTGTCCCGGTGTATCGATGATGTTAATCCGATGAGCGAGACCTTCGAAGTTCTTGTAAAGGCCCTCGTCCTTCTTCTGGGTCCAGAAGGAGGTCACCGCCGCCGAGGTGATGGTGATGCCGCGCTCCTTTTCCTGTTCCATCCAGTCGGTGACAGTGTTGCCGTCATCGACGTCGCCGATCTTGTGGATCAGGCCGGTGTAGAACAGGATTCGCTCGGTCGTCGTGGTCTTGCCCGCATCGATGTGGGCGCAAATACCAAAGTTACGAGTGCGCTCCAGTGGG
>JBDKKQ010000161.1:0-4355 GCA_039796015.1 Verrucomicrobiota bacterium | reverse complement strand
TGGGAGATTTCTGATCGACCCGAGGGGCAGTCGATTGTGGCGGAAGGGCCTCTGGCCGGAACCTCGCTTCGGGACCTGATGGAGCATCATGGTCCGGAACTGATGGGTCGGCCCGTGGCATCGGGCGAGCGCTTCCCATGGCTCGTCAAAATCCTTGATTGCCGCGAAGACCTTTCTCTTCAAGTTCACCCTCCGGCGGAGAAAGCGATGGCCTTAGGCGGTGAGCCTAAGACTGAGATGTGGTATTTCGCGGAGGCCGATCCGGGCGCTCAGATTTACGTGGGACTTCGCAGTGGAGTCACTCGTGCGGAGTTTGTCCGACGGTTGGACGACGGTTCTGTTGCTGAGTGTTTCAGCCGCCACCCGATCCGGGCCGGTGATGCCATGTTCCTGCCCAGTGGCCGGGCTCATGCCCTGGGTGCCGGAAACCTGGTTTTCGAAATTCAGCAAAATTCCGACACCACCTATCGGGTGTTTGATTGGAATCGCATCGGCCTGGACGGCAAACCTCGAGAGTTGCACCGGGAGGCAGCCCTGGAATCCATCGACTTTTCCGATACCCATTCGGAGCTCATCCCTGAGTTCTGGTCGGCCGTGGCACCGGGAGTGTCTGTTCGACCGCTGGTGCGCCATCGGTTGTTCTCGGTTGATCTAATAAGTCTGAAAGCCGGGGCGACCCGGGGCTCGGATTTGGGAAATGGGCCGAGGGTCTTGGGGGGTGTCTCGGGCATCACCCGAGTGCGAGTGGGAGAGTTTCAACGTGAAGTTCGACCGGGAGAATTTCTCCTAATACCCGCTGTTTTAGTTCCGCGGACGACGATCGAAGCAATCAGCGCTTCAAAAATCCTGATGGTTGCCGATGTAGAGTAAATGCTTTCTGGGACACCGGGCTCGTCAGAAACCCCGCCTGATCCGCTGGGTTCAAAGAAGCCCAATCTCAAGAAGCCCAATCTCAAAAATCCTGATTTCAAAAAGCCCGATCTCGAAGAAGACAGCTCTCAACCCATTGAGAACAGTTTGCTGCGGGTTCTCGTCACTGACCGTTCGTTTCGCTGGGCGGCGATCGCTGTGGCCCTGTTGGTAGGATCGGTCTTGGTGGCGGTGACCCCCTTGTTTGTGGTCTCTACCCCGGAAATCGACCCGCCGGATCGAGTCAGCCTGCTCGACAAGTTCCAATCTCGGGCATTGATCCAGACTGCGCGCGCGACCGGACTTGCAGGAAAGCTCCCCGAGTCTGTTACGGCCTGGAAGACCGCCTTGGCCAACGACCCGGCCAGTTTGGAGGCTCGGCAGGGTGCGTTGGAGCTCCTTTCGGGAGCTCAGAAATGGACCCAGGAAGACGTGCGCTTTGGATATGCCTGCGGCGTGGAGTTGCTCAAACGATCGGCGACCAATTCTCTAGAGGTTGTGCGTTTTGCCCGGTTTCTCGACCACGCAGGCCACTACAATGCCACCGTGGCTCTCCTGCGCGATTTGGCCGCTCGCGACACCGGCGAATTGAACGGTTGGTTTGCCCGGTCGTTGTTTTTGGCGCGACGCATGGACCGCTTTGAGGAGCTCTGGCATCGGCAAAAGCAGGCCCTCATGGTGACGGATCCTATGGCTCTCATTGGTCCAGCCTGGGAGGCCGGTTGGGGACCTATTACCGGAAAGGCGGCGGCCCGCGATCGTTTGCTGGCCGCAGAGACCGATCCCCTGCGCCATGCGGAAGCCTCGCAGTTGTTGCTCATGGTGTTTGAGCAACTCGGGGAGGCCACTGGCTATGAGCAAACCCTTGCTCGCCGAATGGAGCGACACGAAGAATCACTGGCCGATCATCTGGGTCTTTGGCGCCTGCTGGCGCGCACCGGGCGCTCCTCCGAGGTGATGAATCGGCTTAAATCGTTCCAGCGGGCTCCGTCCAGTCCGGGTGAAGCGACTGGATTGATGGAAGCCTTCCAAGCCTTTGGCCTCGCAGATCGATCCGTTGAATTGGGGTTGGAGCAGGTGAAGGTGTTTCCGTATGCCCCGGATCTGTGGTTGGCGACGGCCGAATTGCTCCTGCAGCGTCAGGACTGGAATCGTTTGCGACAAATAGCCATCGCCATGCGGGGTGAAAGTTCGCTGGCCGGCCGAATGAGCGCCTACAGTTGCTACCTAGACGGCCAAATCGACCTGAGCCTGAGGCGCGACTTGGATGCCGCAGCAGACTTCGCGCGGATCGCAGAATGCCCAACCCCGGACGCCGTGCTGGTGGCGCGGATGGTCGCAGGCTTGCGTCGGGCCAGCCGTTCTTTGGAAGCCACGACCCTGCTGCGTCGGGTAGAAAAGGAGTTTCTGAAGGATCCAACCTTCTGGTTTGAGTTGGCCAGCGTTGCTGCCGAAACCCAAGACATGGACACGCTGGCGGAGGCCGTCGCGCATTCCTACCAATTGGAACCCACCAACCCGGTGTACCGACACAATCATGCCGCCGTGATGATCGCCCTCGGCCGGGAGCCTGCAGAGACAGCTCGGTTGACTTTAGAGCTGCTCAACCGATCGCCAGAGTCGGTTTCCTGCCAGATCAACCACGCGTTGGCCCTAGTCAATCACCAGCGTTTCACAGACGCCGAGAGCTTGCTGGTGCAGATTCCGTGGGTGGGTCGAACTTCCGCCGAAGAGACCCAAGTCCACTACACATGGATGCTGATTGACGAGGCGCGGCAACGGAGGGACTCCGCCCGCAGCCATGCCCGAGCGGCCCGGGAATCGGACCTTTTGCCCCCGCAGCGTCAAAAACGGGCGGCGGTCCTGAGCGGACGGATCTGAGGGGAAGTAATTTCCTTAAAAAGTCCGGCTGATTCGGTTGCGCGGCGCGGCATCGCGTCCACTCTTCCGCCGCATGAGTATTGCCACCCGCACCGGAGATTCCGGAACTACTGGCTTGATGTACAACCGCCGGGTTTCCAAGGCCCATCCCCGGGTTGAGGCCTATGGTTCAGTCGACGAGCTGAATGCCGCCATCGGAATGGCTCGAGCGACTTCCGTCGATGCCTTCATAGGCGACAATCTTTTGGTCATCCAGAAAGACCTGGTGATTTTGATGGGCGAATTGGCGACGGCCAAAGAAGACACGCAGCGCTACCTGGCCGACGGGTTCCAGGCGGTGACGCCGACTCTGACTGCCAAGCTCGATGTGCTAGTGGCTCAAATCGAGGCCCAGAGCATTACCTTCAAGGGATGGGCCACCCCGGGCATGACCCTCCACTCCGCGGCGCTGGACGTGGCTCGGACTACCTGCCGCCGAGCTGAACGGCGCGTCTTCGTGCTGCGCGATTCTGGGGAGGTGGAGAACCACGAGATCCTCATCTTCCTCAACCGTCTCAGCGATTTGTTGTGGCTCATGGCCCGCTGGGTGGAGACCCACACCCCGGAATCACCGGCTACGATCCCCACGGCCTAAAGAGGGCGAACCCGAGGGTGGGTGGGAATCAATAATCCGCGCCCCCCTCGGAATCCGTACCCGCTAACCCGGAACGATTTCTGTGGGGATAAAACCGATGGCGTGTCGGATGCTTTCGCGAAGACGGGGCGAGAACGAGGCTCGGGCCTTGCTCGGGCCCTACTCAGACCGTTCTCAGGCCCATAACGAGCGAACAACGAAGCTCTTTGCGCAACAAGGCGCAGCCAGCACGACCGATCCAACAGAAATCGCTCCGACTAAGGCTGATCGAAGGATCGAGCGGTCTGCGTCTTGGACGGCCCGGTCCTCCGCGCAAAGAATCCCCGGAATGCCTACAACGTCACCGTGGGGCAGGGGGTGTCCTGGGAGGTATTCTCGAGTTGGACATGCTTGGCACCGGCCGCATCCAGAGCGGCTCCGACCGTTTTGCGGGCCAGCTCCGGGGTGTTGCAGCCGCGGCTGAGGTGGCCCAGGTATATGCGGCGCAGGCCGTCGTGCAGGATGGCCGTGGCTACTTCTGAGGCGGCGTGGTTTGAAAGATGCCCATGCCGGCTGGCGATGCGCTGCTTGGTGCTCCACGGGCGTCGGGTATCGTCTTGAAGCAGCTTCACGTCGTAGTTCGCCTCGAGTACCAGGAGGTTCGAAGGTTTTACTCGTTCGAGGATGAGTTTGGTGGCGTGTCCCAGGTCGGTCAGGAAGCCGATATTCCCAGCCGGGGTGGCTAGGAGGAACCCTACCGGATCGGCGGCATCGTGGGGGACACTGAAGGTGCGGACCTCGACATCGCCTAGGGTGAACGTGGCCCCGGTCTCGAAGGTGGCCGTATCGAGTCGTGCCGAGGAGAACTCCCGTCGAATGGCCTCGTGGGTGAAGCGGTTGGCATAAATCCGTGTGCCGGTTTTCTCGGCCAACGTTCCCAATCCCTTGATGT
>JBDKKQ010000160.1:0-3994 GCA_039796015.1 Verrucomicrobiota bacterium | reverse complement strand
GCAATCAGCGGGAGAATCAGTTGCATCGGGCGGGCCCAAGCTCCGTTACTACAGAAAAACACTCAATCTCAACCGTTTCCGAGCTTGGGACTTCAAATCTGTCCGAGAGGTTTGTACAGTCCCGGGCTGTCGGTGAATGATTCCCTCTCCAATAATTTGCAAGTCGAGCACGGCGTCCGCGCTGCGCAAGGCTGGTTTGAACTCGGTTTGGCGGCCGAGGCTGAGGCTGAGATTTCTCGCCTTCCTGCTCCGGCTCAGCGCCTGCCTGAGGTGCTCAAGCTGCGTTTTCACGCGGCCCGCGCCTGCAAGCGCCATGAGGTTGCCCTAGAAATCGCTCAGGTCCTCATGGAGGTCGCCCACGATGAGTTGTGGGGGTGGCTCTACCGTTCCCAGGCGTTGCACTGGTTGGGACGTACCGTCGAAGCCTATGACCAGCTCCAGCCAGTTCAGCGTCGATGGCCCCGGGCCTTTGAGATCCCATACGATTTGGCCTGCTACTGTTCGCAATCGGAGCGGATCGATCTCGCAGGCGAGTGGTTCGGCAAAGCGTTGAAGCTCACCAAGCACCCGGCCGCTGTCAAATCGATGGCCTTGGCTGATCCCGACCTCAACCCCCTTTGGCCAGACATCGAAGTGGGCCGTTGGAGCTGAGGCCGTGCTCTTGATCCGATCTGGAATCCTTTTCGTAAATCCCCATGACCCGATTGGTATTGTTTGACATTGACGGCACCCTCATCCGTACCGGGGGGGCTGGCGTGCACGCCTTCGGTCGGACGGCCGAATTGCTTTATGGTGTGGCCGGCGTGGCCGAGCGAACCCACTTCCATGGGCGCACCGATACGGCATTGGTCCGGGAGTTCTTCCTGAGTAATGGCCTGCAAGGTCGCTCCTGGGATATTCGGCATTTCCTCGATGCCTATGTCTTCTTGCTCGACCATCGCCTTCAAGAAAATCGGGGAGAGATCTGCCCGGGGGTTCCGCAATTTATCCAGGCGTTAAAACAGCTTGCCGAGCCCCCCACCCTGGGCCTTCTGACGGGCAACATTCGCCTCGGAGCCAAAATTAAACTCGGGGCCCATTCTCTTTGGGGAGACTGGACCTGCGGTGCTTTTGCTGACGATCACGACGACCGCAATCAATTGGCACGGATCGCCCGCGACCGGGCTTCGCGTCAGCTCGGACGCCGTCTCGAAGGTCCCGAGATATTGGTCATCGGCGATACTCATCGAGACGTCGAATGTGCCCAAGCCATCGGAGCCCAGAGCCTTGGGGTTTGCACTGGCGGTGGTTCACCAGACGAACTCCGTACGGCTGGGGCCACTTGGGTGGTGAGCGATCTCAGGGAATTTCCGATGCACAGTCTCCAAGAGCGACTCAACGGATCTGGAGCCCCATCCCAGAGGTAGATTCAGTGAATTTGCGTCAACAGATGTGAACAAGTTTTGCCCAACAACCGTCTTTTGTGTTTGACCCTTCCACCGGCTTTCTTTAGCTACACCCTTACATCCGTGATCGCTCGCCGCTAGGCACGCCAAGCTCGAGCGTTTTTTAGTCCTTGGAGGACTGAAATTTTCACGTGAGACGAGCTCACAGCAAAATGCTAAAAGCCAAAACATTTCTGGGGATAGACTTCGGGGCTGGCACCCTGAAGATCGCCGAATTCGAACCCGCCGACGGCGGCGGTTTGAAGCTCCTCCGCTTTGGCGTTCGCGCCCTCGGGCTCCCCGGCTCCCAAGATGCTGCCCGCGATGGTGTGCTGAAGCGGGCCTTGAGTGAGCTTCTGGCTGAGGGTGGTTTTGTTTCCCGCCAAGCCAACATTTCTGCGCCGGGTTATCAGGTCTTCTCCAAATTTGTCAAACTGCCCCCGGTTGACGCTTCGAAGATTTCTCAGATCATCCAATACGAGGCCCAGCAGAACGTTCCGTTCCCGCTGACCGAAAGTGCCTGGGACCATCAGATTTTGGGCACCGCTGCCGATGGGGCGCGTGAGGTGCTGTTGGTGGCTATTAAGGCCGAGGTGGTTGAAAAGCTCTTCGCAGTCGGTGAATCCGTTGGTTTGAAGATGGAAGTGGTGGATGCGTCGATGGCCGCATTGGCCAACGCCTTCCGTTACAACTATGGAGATATCGAGGGCTGCAGTCTCTTGATCGATATCGGAGCTAAAACCAGCAACGTCCTCCTCTTCGAGAAAAACAAGTTTTACGTCCGCACGGTCCCAGTCGGTGCAAACACCATTACTCAGGAATATTCGGCCGAATCCAAGTCACCCTTCGCTGAGGCTGAAAAGTTCAAGATTTCCCAAGGTTTCGTCAGTTTGGGCGGTGCTTACGAGGAACCTGATGATGCGAAGGTAGCCGCCGTTTCCAAGGTCGCCCGGAACGTCCTGACCCGCTTGCACATGCAGGTCAACCAAACGGTGCAGTTTTACCGGACCCAGCAGGCCGGATCGGCTCCGCAGCGAGTTTACCTCTGCGGTGGCGGCTCGGTGATGGCCTATTCCGCTGAGTTTTTTCAGGAAAAGCTCAACCTGCCGGTCGAGTATTTCAGCCCGTTTCGTAATATTCAGATTGATCCTTCGGTCAACGTCGAGGAGTTGGAGAAATCCGCGTCCTTCTTCGGTGAAGTGGTGGGTCTGGGATTGCGCAACATCGCCGACTGCCCGATCGAACTGAATCTCTTACCCAAGAGTTCTAAGGCACGCCAAGATTTCAACTCCAAGAAGCCCTTCCTTGTGGCTGCCGCTTTTGTGGCCGCCGCCGGTGTTTGGGCCGCGGGGCTCTTCTACAGCAAGGTGGCCTCGGTTCACCGAGAAGGCTTAGCCACTATTTCCGAGAAGGTTGAACCCCTGGCCCGAGTAGAAACTTCGCTGAAGAGCGAAGAAGTGAAGCTGGCCGATGTTCACAAGCAGACCGACCAACTCGGAGCCTGGCTCTCCGAACGCGCCTATTGGCCAGATATCCTTACCGAGGTCCGGGCCATTTTAAAGGCAACCGAAGTAGAAACCTCCCAGAAACTCGGTGTGCCGGTGGGCATTTGGGTGGATACGTTCTATTCGACTGAACCTCCCAAGCCCGAGGTCGCTGCCGCTGAAGATGATGCTCCGAAGCCCATGCAAATGAGCAGAGAGCTCATGGCTCGCTACGGACTCCTTCCTAAATCAGCCGTTGCCGGTGCCGAAGGTGGGGAAGCTGGTGCTTCGGCCGAAGGCGCTACGCCTGGCGGTGGGGCTGCCAAGCCCAAGTCCGCCGCCTCAACCAATGAGGTTGCCGTGCTAAACTTGAGCATCCGGGCGGTGAATCTCCAGAAAGTGAAGCAGGAAGCCAATGGTCAGATCGCCTACGATCTCGAGAAGATCGCTAAGTCCAGTCCGCTATTCGATGCATCGGAGACCCAGCTCTCCGGCAACCTTGAGCAGGTCGATGACACCACTGCGACCTTCACCTTCCCACTGAAGCTCAAGCTCAAGCGTCCCATCAAGCTCTGATATGTCTTGGATCAAGCGCAATCTAGCCTTCGTCATCAGCTTGACTGTGGCGGCAGCCCTGCTCATCGGCGGGGCGGTCTACCTGTTCTCCGCGCAGTCAGAGGCTGAAGCAGCCACTGGAGAACTCGAGGCCAAGAAAAACGAATACGACACCCTCGTCAAACGGGAGCCCTACCCGAATACCAAGAACATCGATTCAGCGAAAGCTGAACAGGTGCGTTTCAACACTCTCAAGTCTCAGGCTCTGGCAACCTTTTCCCAATATCCCGCCGCAGGGGTTCTAGATGATGCGTCCTTCAAGGCGTTGCTCACCCGAACCATCAGCGATTTGGAACATTCTGCCGAGCGAAAGGGTGTCAAGTTGCCTGCCGGAGCTGACTCCGCCTCTGGTTCAGCCTCCAAATACAATTTCACCTTCAATTCCCAGCGCCGAGAGCTGCGTCTGCCTCCGAACACTCTCCAACCATTGGTATTGGCCGTGACAGACATACGTGAGTTTACGGAAATTCT
>JBDKKQ010000159.1:0-2912 GCA_039796015.1 Verrucomicrobiota bacterium | reverse complement strand
TCACCCGGCATGCCGATGACTTGTGCGTGCTGCACTCGCTTCAGGCCGATTCCAACAACCACGCGCCCGCAAGCTACCAACTCCACACCGGCGACATCCGACCGGGCAAGGCCAGCCTGGGTTCCTGGGTCACCTACGGGCTGGGATCGGTCAACCGCGACCTGCCGGGATACGTGACCCTCTTCGACGCCGGCCCACTCGGCGGGGCGGCTAATTATTCCAACGGGTTCCTACCGGCGTCGTTCCAACCGACCCGATTGCGCGACAAGGGCACGCCAGTGTTGGACTTGCTGCCCCCGGCCGAGTTCGCCGACGGCCAACGCGACTCCCTCGACCTCATCCGCGATTTGAATTTGCGGCATCGGGACGCCCGGCCCGGGTTTGCCGAATTCGATGCGCGCATCGCCAGCTACGAACTGGCCTATCGGATGCAATCTTCGGCCCTTGAAGTGGGAGACACCGAGCGCGAGTCCGAGAGCCTGCGCCGCAGCTACGGCCTCGAGCACGCCGACCCACGCACCCAGGCTTTTGGTCGCAAATGCCTGCTGGCCCGGCGATTGGTCGAGCGGGGCGTCCGATTCGTCCAAGTGTACGACATGCCCGACAAGGACGGCTGGGATGCCCACGACAACCTGGTCAAAAACCACGAACCCCGCGCCCGCTGGACCGACCAGCCCGTAGCAGCCCTGCTGACCGATTTGAAACAGCGTGGCCTGCTCGATGAAACCCTCGTCGTCTGGGCCAGTGAATTCGGCCGCACCCCCATGATGCAAGGCAACCTCGGCCGCCAGCACAACGCCGCAGGGTTTACCATTTGGATGGCTGGCGGCGGTGTCCGGCCCGGCACCCGCATCGGAGCCACTGATGATCTCGGCCTGCTGGCGGTGGAGAAGCCCATCCAAATGAAGGACCTCCACGCCACGATTCTCCACCTGCTGGGGCTAGAACACGAAGCCCTGAACTACGAGGTCAATGGCCGTCTCGAACGCCTGACCGGCATCGCCGGCGGGGCTCGGGTCGTCCACGAGGCCCTCTCCTCCGAATCCAAGCTGGGGGGATAGCGCCGCTCCCTACAGGGCCGAATTCCGTCGACGATCCTCCCCCAAGGGAACGGATCCAATCTAGTCTGAGCACACATCAGACATGTCAGGGATTAAGGCCGTGCTTTGGCTTCTGATTCTACAGCTTTCAAGGACTCTGAACGGCCAGTGCCACGGGAACAGTGCCACGGGGACAGTACCACGGGGACGGACCGCTCGGAGATCGGTCCCTACCTCGGAAGCTCATCCGGCTGCATACCCGGTTCCTGCCACAAACTCAGCCTCACACACGCACCTCCGAGATAGGGCGATTTCTCCGAAAGCGCCACCTCAGCGAACATGACAGATAAGCGCCACTCGCCCTAGCAAGCACTCTCAACGGCCGAATTACGGTTCAGCGGCAGGCTACGGTTTGCGCTCCAACCACGCTTTCAGTTCAGCGATTTCCTCGGGCTTCAGGCGTCGATTGGGCGGCATGTAACCAAAGTCCACCAGCGCACGAATGGGATGCGCGTGCAGCTGATACAGCGCGTCGCGGTCCCCTCCTTCATCGTGGCAACGGGTGCAGAATTTCAGCGCTAATTTCTCGCCGGTCGGGGGCTTGGGAGAGTTTTTAGGGAAAACGAACTGGGATCGCGGTTGATCGGCGATGTGCTGGCTGATCGCCGCAGCCAACGGGGCATCCAGCACCAGGTCTTCCCGCGCCGGATGAATGGCGAGAGGGCCCGACGAATGGCACTTGTAGCAACTGGTGCCCTCGAATTTGGGACCATCGGCCGTGAGCTCGGCATAGTAATCGAGAACGGGTGTCACCGTGAGGTCTTGGACGATCGAGAAATGAGACCACCCCGTGTCTGTGGAGGTCTTCTGTACCAACAAGTAAACGCGAGCGACCGAATTCGAAAACGCCGCAATATGATTGAGCATGGGTTTTCGGATCACGTCCTCCTGAGTGCTGATCAACCCCACATCCGACACCGGCACCGCTTCCCCACGATCAAACAATCGCTTCGCCTCCAGCATGTAAGACTTCACCTCGGCCTCAGTCAGCCCCTGAGCACCGGCGCGCGGATGCGGCGATAAGGTGACCACCGGACGCGTCCACGGCCGTCGAATCTTCTCTGCGCCGACCGTGGCCATGGCGGCCGCGAATTTCTCCCGAGTAAACTCAGGCAGCGTCAACGCCGGCTCCAGCAGCAGCCCGGTTCCGGTGGACACAGCGGGAGCAATGAGCTTGGCGGCCTGGTTTGAGGGTGATCCCACCGTTGCTGCGGCAAAGAACAACGCGCCGGACACCCACCCACTCAACCAGAACGACGCTCGGGTCATAAAACCGATGGCGCGGCAGATTCTTTTGCACGACGCGGTGAGAGCGAGGAGTTGGCCGGTTTGAGCCCCATACTGAGTCCCGTAACGGACAAACAACGAAGCTCGTGCGGACGAAGGCGCAGCCAGCAAAACCGATTCCCTTGAACCATTTCGTAGGCACCGGGTGAACCAAGAAACTCGCGGAAATGTGTTCACGTTGAACTGAAGGCTGAACCCATCTCCCGACTTGGCAATCGCCAAGGACAAACCCTTCGAAACATCCAGTGTGGTTGCGTCTCGGGCGGAAACTCAAACCCGCCCCTGTGAAGCGACTCAACACTCGTCATCACTCAGAAACCAACCCCGACCGTATCCCGTAGAGCTTACCTTGATGATCCTACTCTAGGCCAGAGACCCGGTACTTCCGCCGGTCAAAGATGAGCTCGTGCAACTGCCGATCCGCTGCCGACTCGGCAAATCTCTCGGCAAATCGGGGTTTGGACAGGTTTTGGGACACGGCGCTGGTGGGTTGCGCCGAGATTCCGCCTATGAAAAAACCCCAGT
>JBDKKQ010000158.1:0-4957 GCA_039796015.1 Verrucomicrobiota bacterium | reverse complement strand
CTGCGAGCGCAATTGACGGCGGGCGGAATTGACGTATTTACACCACGACTCTGACAATGATTGACGTAGAAAATTTGATCAAGGAGTTCGGGCCCAAGCGGGCGGTGAACGGAGTTACCTTCACGATCCGCCGTGGCGAGATCCTCGGTTTTCTTGGGCCCAATGGCGCCGGAAAATCGACGACCATGCGGATGATCACAGGATTTTTCCCGCCCACCTCGGGTCGGGTCCGCATCGGTGGCCATGATATTGCCGAAGAACCCATCGCTGCCAAAAAACTCATCGGCTATTTGCCCGAAAGCGCTCCGTGCTATTCGGACATGACCGTCAATGGCTTCCTGCGATTCACCGCCGAACTTCGAGGCATGCGGGGCGCCCAAATAGACGCCGCCGTGGCCAAGGTGGCCGGCCAGTGCTTCTTGGAAGGCGTTCTCCACCAAAGCGTGGACACCCTCTCCAAGGGTTACCGGCACCGCACCTGTTTCGCCCAGTCCATCCTCCATGACCCCGAAGTCCTCGTGCTGGACGAGCCGACCGATGGCCTCGATCCGAACCAAAAGCACGAGGTCCGGCAAATCATCAAGCGAATGGGCCAAACCAAGGCCATTATCTTCTCAACTCACATCTTGGAGGAGGTCGAGGCCTGTTGTTCCCGAGCAATTATTATCGACCGAGGCACCGTGGTGGCCAACGGCACCCCGGCCGAACTGAAAGCCCGGGCAGAAGCGGCGGGTTCCGTGCACTTGCGTGTCCGAAACGTGGCCGCTGAAACCCTGAAGTCGAAACTGGGCTCACTCCCGGTGGCCGGACGGGTTAGCCTGCAGGACAATACCGACGGGTCGCTTTCGGCACGGGTCTTCCCGCGCGACAAATCCACACGGGCCGACCTGGCGCTGTCGGTCGCTCAGACTGCAACCCAGTCCGGGTGGAGCTTCGATGAGCTGCACACTGAAGAAGGCCGTCTGGATGACGTTTTTCGGGCAATCACCCTCCCTGATTCCGTCAAAACCCGCGAATAACTGCTCCTGACGTCAACCCCCGCGGTGGAAATCCTCCGCTGGATCCGGTCGGCATCCCCGCATCAACCCTCTTTCTAAATTCTCAACCCCATGAACGAATCGCTTCGGAACATCTGGACGATCCTGAAACGTGAGCTCACCGGCTACTTTGCGTCGCCCGTAGCCTACGTGTTTATCGTCATCTTCCTGCTGCTCAACGGCTTCTTCACCTTCATGCTCGGCGGGTTCTTCGAGCTGGGTGAAGCATCGCTCTCGCGCCCCTTCTTCAATTGGCACCCGTGGCTGTACTTGTTCCTGGTGCCGGCCGCTGGCATGCGCCTGTGGGCCGAAGAACGCCGAGTAGGCACCCTCGAACTGCTCCTGACCATGCCGGTCACCGCGGCGCAAGCCATCATCGGCAAATTCCTAGCCTGCTGGGCCTTCTTGGCTCTGGCGCTAGCACTGACCTTCCCGGTGGTGGGCTCCGTCTACTACCTCGGCCACCCTGATGGTGGCGCGATCTTCGCCGGATATGTCGGCAGCCTGCTGTTGGCTGGGTCTTACCTGGCCGTCACGGTGGCAACCTCAGCCATCACTCGAAACCAAGTCATCAGTTTCATCCTGTCGGTCGTTATCTGCTTTTTCCTCATCCTTGCTGGATGGGAACCGGTGACCAGCCTTATGGTGCGATGGGCCCCGGCCGGATTGGTTGAACTTGTGACCGGGTTCTCCGTGATGCCCCACTTTGCTAGCTTCCAGCGAGGCGTGATCGACTTCCGAGACATTCTCTTCTTCGCCTCGGTGATCGTCTTCAGTCTCTTTGGCACCAGTGTGATCCTCCGTGGCCTCCGCGGCGCCTGAACCTTCTGACCTTTCCTGAGTAATGAAACAGACCAAGATTCAAACACTGCTGTTCTCGACCGCCGGCGTCGGCCTGGCCTTCGTCGCGATCACCGGCCTGAACCTGCTGTTCAGCCCGGTGCGGGCCCGTCTCGACCTGACGGCTGACGGCCTGCACACCTTGTCCGAGGGTTCCCGCAAGATCCTCTCCAAGATCGACTCCAACGTAGAGGTTCGACTCTACGTTTCGCGAGGCGAGAACCGGATGCCCAGTGCCATCAAGAACTACGCCCAAACCGTTGAAGACCTTCTTCAGGAGTTCCGGGCTGCTTCCGGCGGCAAAATCACCATCAAGCGGCTCGACCCCGAGCCCGACTCGGATGCTGAAGACACTGCCAAGCTCGACGGCATCGAACCCGTGTCGCTGGGGCAAATGGGCGGCGATCCGATTTACTTCGGCATGGCTGTCAGCCTCGCTCCGGAGACCAAGGCCATTCCGTTCCTGTCTCCGCAGCGCGAGAAACTGCTCGAATACGACATCGCTCGGGTGATCTCGCAGGTCATCGCCACCAACAAACCGGTGCTGGGTGTCATGAGCCCGCTTCCCGTGTTGGGCGGGCCTGCAATGAACCCCATGATGATGCAAATGGGGCGTCAACCCCAGCAGCAGCAGCCGTGGATCACCTTCAGCGAACTCAAACGGGATTTCACGGTTGAGAGCGTCCCGATGGAGACCGACACCATCCCGGATAAGATCCAGGTGTTGATGGTCGTTCACCCCAAAGATATTTCGGAGAAGGCTCAATACGCCATCGACCAATTTATCCTGCGTGGGGGCAAGCTGATCGCTTTCCTCGACACCCAGTGCATTACCGACAATCGCAATCCCAACCCGATGGGGATGAATCTTGGCGGTGGATCTTCCCTGCCAAAACTTTTGGAAAAATGGGGCATTGGTCTCGACACCTCCAAGGTGGTTGCCGACCGAACCTTCAGCCGCGAACTCCAAGGACGTGACGGCCGCCCTCAACCCGTGCCGGCCTTCTTGTTCCTCAACGCCGACGGCGTGAATCGTGACGATGCCGTCACCGGCCAGAGCGACAACTTGTGGCTGCCCTTCGCCGGTGGATTCACCGGCAAGCCCGCCGAGGGTCTGAAGGCGGACGTGCTTCTCAAGTCTTCCAAAGATTCCCAACTGGTGGATGGCATGACTTCGCAGTTCAACGGCGCCAAGATCCTCGACGACTTCGCTCCGTCCCAGACCAACTACCCGCTGGCCCTCCGCCTGTCGGGCAAATTCAAGACGGCCTTCCCCGATGGCAAACCGGGCGCCACCAACGCCAGCAGCCTCAAGGAGGCCAAGTCCGACACCGTCGTCTACCTCTTCGGAGACGTGGACTTCCTCAATGATGCCTACTCCGTCGAGGTCAACCCGATGTTGGGAATGGCCATGCCGCGCAACGGCAATTTGGCACTGGTGCAGAACCTCGTAGAACAGGCCTCCGGCGACGTCAATTTGGTCGGAGCCCGCGGCCGAGCCTCGGTGAGCCGTCCGTTCACCGTCGTTCAACGGATGGAAGGCGAGGCACGCGCCCGCTATCAGGGCAAAATCGAAGGTCTCAACAAAAAGGTTGAACAACTTCAGAGCAAGCTGAACGACGTTCAGATCAAGCAAGAGGGCAACACCTCCAAAATCATCCTGACCAAGGATCAGCAGGACGCCATTTCCAACTTCAAGAAGCAGCAAATCGAGGCACGGAAAGACCTCCGCAAGGAGCGCCGCAACCTCGATGTGGACGTCAAGAATCTCGAAAACCAGGTCAAATGGCTGAATATCGCTGCGATGCCGCTGCTGGTTTCCGCCGCAGGAATTGCCCTGGCCATCGCCCGCAAAAACCGCACGAACGCCAAATGAACACCAAACAACTGGCCATCCTCGTCGCCGTCGGTCTCGCCCTGGGCGGGGCGGGCCTCTATGTCCGCAATCAGCAATCCGCCGGATACCAACAATCCTCGTCGCAACTCGGGGGAGCCGTGCTGCCTGGGTTCGACGCCTCCGCCCTCTCGGGTCTGCGCATCACCCAGGGCACTAACCAATTAAATATTCTCAAGTCCGGCGACGACTGGACTGTGAAAGAACGCGGCGGTTACCCGGCCAACTTCGGTTCCATCCAAGAATTCGTCCGGAAGCTCGTAGACCTCAAGGCCACTCAACCGGTGCAAATCGGGCCTTCCCGATTGCCGATACTGGAACTCATCGCTCCGGACAAAGGTCCGGGAGTGCTCGTAGAACTGCTTGGAGCCGACGGCAAGACCACTCGGTCGTTGCTTCTGGGCAAGAAGCACACCAAGGGCGGCGGCCAAGAAGACCCCGGTATGGGAGGCATGGGCGGAGCCTGGCCCATTGGCCGGTACGTCATGGTCGACAACAAGATCGAGACCGTGGCTTTGGTGAATGAACCCTTGGCCAACGCCGAACCCAAGCCCGATCAGTGGCTTGAAAAGGAATGGTTCAAGGTGGAACAACCTGTCTCCGTCACTATCACTCATCCTGAGGCCACCAACAGCTTCAGCCTGACCCGCACCAATGAGTTCTCCGAATGGACCCTGGTCGGTGCGAAGCCTGAGGACAAGGTAGACACGGCCAAGACTGGGATCTTCAGTTCGCTGCTCAGTTCTCCCAGCTTCGATGACGTGATCGTCGACGCCCAACCGGCGGCCCTCGGGCTCGATCACCCAGTCCAGGCGAAGATCCGCACCTCCAGCGGTTGGACTTACACCGTTAAGATCGGCAAGGCACAGGAAGGCGATCGCTACCCAGTGCAATTCACCACCGAAGTCCAGTTGCTCACTCAACGGAATCCCGCGAAGGACGAGAAGAAAGAGGAGACCGAGAAGTTCAACAAGGACTTCGCTGAAAACCTCAAAAAACAGCAAACCAAACTCGCAGGCGAGCAGGCTCGAGGCCGGTGGACTTATCTCGTCAGCAAGTGGACCATCGACTCCATTCTCAAGAAACGCTCGGAGCTCATGGTAGACCCCAAGAAGGACGCGGCTCCCGACAATGCGGAGGGTCTGTCTGCCCCGGTGGGCTTCCCCAATTTGGGACAGTGATTCGA
>JBDKKQ010000157.1:0-8837 GCA_039796015.1 Verrucomicrobiota bacterium | reverse complement strand
TTCGAGCAGGTGCTTCGTTCGCCCGACCTCGAGTTGCAACAGCAGGGCTGGTACAATTTGGGCAA
The DNA here is from genome assembly GCA_039796015.1 of Verrucomicrobiota bacterium. Classification (GTDB taxonomy): domain Bacteria; phylum Verrucomicrobiota; class Verrucomicrobiia; order Limisphaerales; family UBA9464; genus SXXZ01. Next base: position 8,772 of record JBDKKQ010000157.1, on the reverse strand, counting down.
TGCCCGCTACCGCGCGGGTGAGGCCGAACAAGATCCGGATAAGAAGCGCGAACAATGGCAGCAGGCGCTCTCGAGTTACACGGCCGCTCTCAAGCTCAACCCCGGGGACCCGTCGGCACAGGCCAATTATAAGGCCGTCCAGCAAGCCATTCAGACCATGCCTCAGCCGCCGCCCCAGCAGGAAGGGGGCAAGAAGAACGATCCCAACAAGCAGGACAAGCAGGACAAAAAAGATCAGAAGAAGGATTCCAAGGACGGATCCTCTTCGGATTCCCAAGATTCTCAGTCGGGACAAAAGGACGAGCAGAAGGACGGACAAAAGAAGGGCAAGGATTCCAAAAAAGACCCCAATTCCCCTCCGGGAGACCCCTCTAAACAACAGCAACCGTCGCAGGATAAGAATCAGGACCCAGCAGCCGGACAAGGGCAGAAACCTGATCCGCAGGAGGGGGCTCAATCTCAGGGCGAACAGGGCGAACAGGCCGGCAAAAAACCCGGAGAGGGCCGCCAGGGTAAGCCTTCGGCTGCCGGGGCTAAGCCGGGACAGGCATCCGGGGATCGTCGTGGAGAAGCGGGCGAAGGGGCCGAAGCCGGGGAACCCGACAAAGATGCCCGACAGGGGGAATTAATGACGATCCGTGAGGCCGAGAAGGTTCTGGATGGCCAGAAAGGATCCGAGAAAGCCCTTATTTTTAAGCGGCGAGGAGCCAGCGAGATGGGTGAAGGCAACGGCAAGTCGGCCAGGAGGAAGGCATGGTGAAGTTGAGTTTCTGGGCCCGATGCCTCGGGGTGGGTCTGCTAATTCTCCTGCGAGTGGAGGCCGCCTCGGTGACGGCTTCGTTTGATCGAGGCATCGTCGAGTCTGGAGAGACCGTTCGCTTCAATGTCACGCTCGAGGGCGAACAACCCACTGAGGTGCCGAAGTTGCCCAGTCTTCCGTTGGTTCAGGCCATTCAATATCTGGGGCCGCGTCAAATGACCCAGATCATTAATGGGGTTTCGTCGTTCCAGGTGGTCTTCCAGTTTCAATTACAAACTCGTGGGCAAGGCGAGTTGACCATGCCTTCGCTTGCGGTGACCACTCGGGGTGGAGCCTTTCAGACGCCGTCGGTGAGTTGCCGGATCACCCCCAAGGAGGCCAAAGGTGAGCGAGTCTCGCTGAAGCTCGTGACTCCACGTGACGAATGCTACGTGGGCGAAACGCTTCCTTATGACTTGCAGCTTTATTCGTCGGTAAACCTCAACCAGATCGCCCCGCCGAAGATGAGTTTCGACGGATTTGTGACCGGTCAGGAGGTTCCGCCGTCCAACACGCAAACGGTCCGGGATGGTCAGGCCTTCATCGTTCTGAGTTATCGACAAACAGCCACGCCCACCAAGGAAGGGCTGTTGTCACTCGGGCCGGCCACGCAGGAGTACGTACTCGAGGTCAACCGCGGACGCCGCCCGCGCAGTTTGATTGATGACTTTTTTGGCGGCGGCGCTGAACTGGAGAAAGGGATAGCCGAGGCTCCGGCGCGGCAAATTCGGGTCAAGCCCCTGCCGGTTGAAGGACGTCCGGCGGGGTTCTCCGGGGCAATTGGTCGATTCTCGGTGCGAACCTCTGTTTCGCGGACCAACGTCGCCGCAGGGGAGGCCATTACGGTGAAGTGGTCGGTGTATGGGCGCGGCAGCTTCAATTCGGTTCAGTCGCCTCAATTGTTTCTGAGTGACGGACTCAAGACTTACCCGGGTACCAATGGCTTCACCTCGGAAGATGCGCTGGGGCTGGCCGGAACCAAGACCTTCGAGTCGATGGTCATTCTCGAGTCCCCGTCGATCAAGGCCCTGACCTTTGAACCTTATTCGTTCTTCGATCCCGACACGGGGCGCTATTCCACGGTGACGCCCCGGCCCATCGCGGTGACGGTTCGGCCTGAATCAGGAACGAGTGCTTCGACTCCAACTCCGCCTGCGGTCTCCGTGGCTCCGACCTCTCGATTCCCGGATCGCCGCGATGAGTTGATGTCGCTGTCCTTGCGGGGCGGGCGACGAGTCCCGGCCGAGCTTCCATGGGCCCGGCAGCCGCTATGGTTAATCCTCGCCGTATTGCCGCTCCTGGGACTGGGGTCTCTAGAGGGGTGGCGTCGCTGGCGCGAGCTTCAGCAGCGTCGCCTTCAACCGACTCAGGCTTCTCGGATGCGGGAGGCGGTCCGATCCCAGCAGGCTGCCATGCGGGCCGCGGCCCAAGGCGGGCGGTCCGAGGAGTTCTTCGCCGCATTGGATGCGCTGCTGCGGGTTCGGTGCGCGTTGATCTTGGGGTTGCCCTCCGGCGATGCGATCACGGCACAGGTCATCGATGAGGCGTTGGTGCCCAAGGGACTGAAGGCTGAGTCTGCCGAGACCTTGCGTGGGCTTTTCGCCTCGGTCGATGCCGCCAAGTTTTCCTCGGTCGCCGAGTCGACCGAGTTGACCCAGTTGCAAGCACAGGCCGACGCAACCTTGGAGGCACTGCAAGCCTTGGAAGGAGGAATCCGATGAGCCGAATTCAACCGTGGAACCGAGTTTGGCATGTGGGTCTGAGGTGGATCCTGTCGACCCTTCTCATGGGTTCGGTTTGGGCAGCCTCCGACTTTGACCAGGCCCGCAAGGCCTATGAACAAGGCAACCAAGAGGAGGCTGTCGCCGGATTCGAGCGGTCTCTTCGGGGCGCTCCCGGCGGCGTGGGGGTGCTCTATAACCTGGGCAATGCCCGGTTCCGACAGGGCGAACTGGGGAGGGCTCTGGCGGCCTGGCGGCAGGCAGAATGGATTACCCCGCGGGATCCGGCGCTGCGCCATAACTTGGATTTGATCCGCCGCCGTCTGGGTCAGCCCGAGGTTGCGTTTTGGAGAGGGTGGTTGGGGTGGTTGACCCTCGACGAATGGGCGGTGAGTGCCGTCTTTTTGGTGTGGGCGTGGAGTGGGTGGCAACTCTTAGTCGGAATCCGTCCTGGATTGGCCGACTCGGGCTCCGGCGTCCGTCGGGTGCTGGGTGCCGCCGCCGCCCTTGTCCTGATGGCTTGGGTGAGCGACTGGGTCTTGATTTATCGCGGTCCTAATGCGGCCGTCGCCGGTAAAGAAGGGGCCGCCCGGTTCGGTCCCTTGGACGAATCTGACATCGCAGTGAACTTTCCCGATGGCACCGAGGTTCGGGTCGAACAGTCCCGCAACGAGTGGGTCCGAGTGGTGGATGCCGAGGGCCGGGGCGGATGGATGCAGAGGCTGCAGGTGGCCCCCTATCACCCGCGGATCCCGTAAAGCCTTTCTGGTTCTGGGTATTATCTGGCGTTTTTTTTTGCAGTTGTTGGGACCAGAGCTTGAACGCCTTCGAAGCTTGATGTTGATTGCGTTATGCACTTCACCCGACCACGTTCTTTCTCGTGGCGTTCTCTAGTGGCCGGATTGGCCCTCGCCTCCGTGCCCATCCACGCTGAAACCTCCTGGATCTGGGCGGATGGCCCCAACAGCAAGTCCGCAGCGAACCTCCGCAAATCCTTCGAGGTGGCCGGTCCACTTAAGGAAGCAGTACTGCTAATTACCTGCGATAATGGTGCGAAGGTGTTTCTGGATGGTGAACTGGTCATCACGAACCCGGATTGGAGCGAGCCCTCCAAGGTCAATCTGACCCGCAAGCTGAAGGCGGGCCGTCATGAACTGCGCGCCGAGTGCAAGAACGAGGGGGATGTCGCTGGCTTCGTGGCTCGCCTGACCCTCAAGGACAACGACGGCAAGCAAACCGTCATCGAGAGCGATGGCTCCTGGGAAGCCTCCTTGCCCGGCAAGTCTGACTGGAAGCCAGCCAAGGTGCTCGCCAAGTACGGCAGCCAGCCTTGGGGTGATGCCCTGGCAGGCGCAGCCGCTCCGGGCAAGCCGGCCGTGCCCCCGGTCATCGCACCCGACGCGATTCAAGTTCTACCCGGATTCCGGTCTGAATTAATTTACGCTGTGCCCAAGTCCCAGCAAGGATCCTGGGTGAGCATGACGGTGGATCCGAAGGGCCGCCTGGTTGCCTGCGACCAAGGGGGTGGTTTGTACCGTCTGACATTGGCGGCGCCCGGTTCTTCCGCTCCGGCGACCATCGAGAAGCTCAAGAACGCCGTCGGTGGTGCGCACGGTTTGCTGCACGCCTTCGGTAGCTTGTACGTGATGGTCAACGAGCAGGGCGGTCGCCAGGGCCTCTGGCGCTTGCGCGACACCGACGGCGATGACCAGTACGACGAGGAGAAGATGCTCCGTCGGATCGACGGCGGTGGTGAGCACGGACCGCACGGCATCGTCCTGTCGCCCGATGGCAAATCCCTCTACGTCGCCTGTGGCAACCACACGAAGTTGCCCGAGCACATGGAGTTGTCCCGTGCGGCCCGCGCCTGGGATGAAGATCAGGTTGTCACCCGCCTTTGGGACGCCAATGGCCATGCCCGCGGCATTCTCGCGCCAGGCGGTTACATCTGCAAAACCGATCCGGATGGCAAATCCTTCGAGTTAATTAGCTACGGATACCGCAACGAGTACGACATCGCTTTCAACGCCGTGGGCGACTTGTTCACCTACGACTCCGACATGGAGTGGGATGCCGGTAGCCCCTGGTACCGCCCGACACGCGTCTCGATGGCCACCAGCGGCAGCGACATGGGTTGGCGTTCCGGTGCCGGCAAGTGGCCCACCTACTATCCCGACAGCCTCCCGGCGCTCGTTGACATTGGTCCGGGCTCGCCCACCGGTGTGACCTCGGGTCAGGGAGCCAAGTTCCCGGCGCGCTACCAGAACGCTATTTTCGCCAACGACTGGACCTACGGCACCATGTACGCCATCCACCTCACTCCGGAGGGCGCGGGCTACAAGGCCGTGAAAGAGGAATTCGTTAGTGGTCGTCCATTGCCGCTGACCGATGTGGTGATTCATCCCAAGGATGGCGCGATGTACTTCGCCATCGGCGGTCGTGGCACCGAGTCGGCCGTCTATCGGGTGACTTATGTCGGCAAGGACAGCACCGCTCCGGCCCCGGCTCCGAAACTGAGTGCCGCGGCTAAGCTGCGTCGCGAACTCGAACAGCTCCATTTGGAAGGCACGGGCTCCGAGGCTGTGGCCAAGGCGTGGAAGGCCCTTGGACATGAGGACCGCTTCGTCCGGTTCGCCGCCCGCGTGGCGATCGAGCGTCGTCCGGTGGCTGAATGGGCCGACCGAGTCTTCTCCGAGACCCGTCCTTGGGCTTCGATCGAGGGTGCTGTGGCTCTGGCCCGCATAGGCACGCCTGAGCACCGCGACCGGTTGCTCGCTTTCCTCAACAAGCTCGATCTGAGCAAGCTGGATGAAGCGGCCAAGCTGGCCGTGGTTCGCGCCTATCAACTCGCGCTCATCCGACAGGGCAATCCGCAGGGTGAAACCTATCAGGCAACCCACAAGCGTCTGGATGCCCTGTATCCGTCCGCCAGTCGCTCTCTGAACCGCGAACTCGTTGGAGCCTTGGTCCGCCTGGGCTCACCGACGGTCGTGGCCAAGAGCGTGCCGCTGATGCTCACTGCCAACGACTCCGACCTGCGCTACGCCAGCGATGCCCTGCTGGATCGTAACCGCGGATACGCCACTGCGTTCGCGCAGGCGGCTACCAGTCGTCCGAACCAGGAGCAAATCGCTTATGCCTATATTCTGCGCGAAGCCAAGGTGGGTTGGACTCCGGCGCTCCGGAAGTCGTTCTTCAGCTGGTTCCCGCGCACAGCCCCTTGGCAGGGCGGCAACAGCTTCCGTGGCTTCCTCGAGAATATTCGTAAGGACGCCTTGTCGACCGTCGCCGATGCCACGGAGCGGAAGTCTTACGAAGAACTCTCCACCCGTCGTGCGAGCGGGGGTGATCCGACCTATGCTGCGCCGAAGGGCCCGGGCAAGGCCTACACCGTCGAGCAGGGATTGGCGCTGGCTTCGGGTGGCATCAAGGGTCGCAGCTTTGAGAACGGCAAGGCCATGTACAACTCGGTCGGCTGCGCGGCCTGTCACCGTTTTGACGGGGCTGGCGGTGGCGTAGGCCCTGATTTGTCGGGTGTCGCCTCCCGCTACACCTTGCGGGACTTGCTCGAGAACATCGTTGAACCCTCCAAGGTTATTTCCGACCAGTACGGTTCCGAAGAGGTCCAGTTGAACGACGGTTCCTCGTTGGTGGGGCGCGCGTATGTGGAGAATGGCAAGTTGGTGGTGACAGCCGATCCCCGTAATCCGGAGGAGTTCACCGCGGTGGCCCTCAATCAGGTTAAGAGTCGCAAGCCCTACCCCGTGTCGCTCATGCCTGCAGGCATGATTAATCCGCTCAATCAGGACGAGTTGCTCGATCTGATCGCCTACCTCCAATCCGGAGGTAATCCGAAGAACAAGGCGTTCGCCCAGTGATTCAGGTCTGGTAGACCCACAAAATTCTCAGGACGGGGGTGATGGCTGTGGCCGTTGCCCCCGTTTTCTTTTCAAAAATCGTCCCGCCTCCAACCCGGTCGCATCCAGATTCCCATCGCCTGATTTGAAGAGGACTCCACACTCTTCGTCTTGATCTCCATGGCCTCCATCCGATTGCTGCAGCGCTGGGTCATCGCAAGCCTTTTGCTCGGAGGCTTGGTCGGTGCGGCGGAGATCGATTTCGCCCGGGACATCCAACCCATTCTTTCCGAGAACTGTTACCAATGCCACGGACCCTCAACGACCGGCCGTAAGGGTGGGCTTCGGCTGGACTTGCAAGAGGGCGCCCTCGGCGCGGGCAAGAGCGGCAAGATGGCCATCGTGCCGGGCAAGGCCGAGCAGAGTGAAATCATCCGACGCCTGAGCAGCACCGATCCCGACGTGGTCATGCCCCCGCCGGAGACTGGCAAGAAACCCAGTGCCGATCAGGTCCGCTTGCTCAAGCGATGGATTCAAGCGGGGAGCCGATGGGGACAGCATTGGGCCTTTGTGCCTCCTGCGTTACCGACGGTGCCCAAGCCGCGGAACTGGAAGAGCGGCAATCCGATTGACGCCTTCGTGCTGGCTCAACTGGGTTCCGGAAAGCGCTTGGCGCCACCGGCCGATCCCGGCCGACTGTTGCGTCGTTTGTCTCTGGATCTGACCGGTCTGCCCCCAACTCCTCAGGAGATCGTTGCCTTCGAGGGCAGATCGACCGATGCGCATTACCTTCAAGAGGTTCAACGCCTCATGGGTTCCCCGCGCTATGGGGAACGCATGGCCACCGACTGGCTTGACCTGGCCCGGTTTGCTGACACCCACGGATTCCAGTCTGATCGCTACCGGCCTGTCTGGCCCTGGCGGGATTGGGTGATCGGGGCCTTCAATCGGCATCTGCCCTTTGATCGATTCGTGCAGTGGCAGGTGGCGGGAGATCTTTTGCCCAACGCCACCCAAGAGCAGCGCCTGGCCACCACATTCAATCGACTGCATCTGCAAAATGAAGAAGGCGGCATCGTCGAGGAGGAGTACCGCGTGGCCTATAACGTGGATCGGGTGAATACCTTTGGGACCGCCTTTTTGGGAATGACCTTCGAGTGTTCCCGATGCCACGACCACAAATTCGACCCCATTTCGCAGAAGGAATTTTATCAGTTCTTTGCGTTTTTCCAGAACATCGATGAGTCGGGTCAAAGCGTGTATTTCGGCGACATCATGCCGGTACCGACACTGCTGTTGAGCACCCCTGACCAGGAGACCAAGCTCAAAGACTTGAATGCCCGGATTCAGGCCGGGGAAGGGAGCCTAAAGCAGTTGACCGAGGCCTCCCGACCTTCCTTTGCGGAATGGCGTTCCAAAGGAGGGGCCAAGCCTCCGGAAGTCTCCGGGGCTGTGGCTCAGTTCTCCTTCGACGGAATGGTTTCAAATGCCTTTCCAAGCACAGTGGGAACTCATCGGGCGCAGCCGTTCGAGGGTCCCCAATCTGTCGAGGGACGTTTCGGCAAGGCGCTGCTGTTGAGTGGCGAAAACGGTGTTTCCATGCCGGGGATTGGTCACTTTTCGCGGGCCGACCCGTTCTCGATGGCCCTGTGGATTCGCCCGGCCATGCATGTGCCTCGCCAGACGGTGATTCATCATAGCTCGGCCTGGATGGATGCCGGTAGTCGTGGCTACGAGATCTTAATGGAAGACGGTCGGGTCGCAGTGGGGTTGCATCACATGTGGCCGGGCAACGCGCTGAAGGTTCGCACCCGGCAGGTTGCTCCCGTTGGTGGCTGGACCCATGTGGCCTTTGCTTATGATGGATCGAGCCGGGCTTCGGGCCTGAAGGTGTACCTCGATGGAAAGCGCGCCGAGGTGGAGGTGGTTCGGGACAACTTGTGGAAGGACATCACGTATGGACAGCCCAACCTGACCATCGGCCAGCGCATGAGGGACTTCGGTTTCAAACAAGGGCAGGTCGATGAGCTTCAGGTGTTTGATCGAACGCTGTCGCCTGTCGAAGTGGCCTTGTTGGCCGGGAGTAAATCACCGGCCGATGAGGATTCTCAATTCGAGCATTTCCTTCTGACCCAGCATGCGCCCCATCGCGAGGCGGTCGAATCGCTCCTGAAACTGCGTCGAGAGCAGAATGCGTTGGTGACCTCGATTCCGGACATCATGGTCATGGAGGAAATGAAGACTCCCAAGCCGGCCTACGTTTTGCGGCGAGGTGCCTACGATCAACCCGGGGACTCGGTGACCCTGGAAACTCCGGCGGCGATGGGGCGACTGCCCGCGGGTGCTCCTCGCAATCGGTTGGGCCTCACCCAGTGGTTGTTGGATCCGTCCCACC
>JBDKKQ010000156.1:0-11434 GCA_039796015.1 Verrucomicrobiota bacterium | reverse complement strand
TTGAAGAAATCAGGAAGGGCTCTACACCCATATCCACCATACGGGTGACGGCGCCCGAGGCGTCGTTGGTGTGCAGCGTGGACAGCACCAAGTGACCGGTCAGCGATGCTTGAACGGCGATCTGCGCGGTCTCCAAGTCGCGGATTTCCCCGAGCATGATGATATCGGGATCTTGACGCAGGAAGGCGCGGAGGGCCTTGCCGAAGGTCATGCCGGCCGATTCATTGACCTGCACCTGCATGATCCCCTCGATGTCGAACTCCACCGGGTCTTCGATCGTGAGGAGCTTGGTGTCGATCTGGTTGATGTGCCGCAGGCAGGAATAAAGAGTCGTGGTCTTGCCGCAGCCCGTGGGCCCAGTGACCGTGAAGATGCCGTTGGGCTGGTTGATGGTCTCGACGATGAAGTCGTAGCCATCTTTGGGCAGACCCAATGTCTTGAGGTCCAACTGCACGGCCCCTCGGTCCAGAACGCGGAGCACCACCGACTCACCAAAAGCGGTCGGCAGCGTGGAGAGACGGAGATCGACCTGTTTGCCTGAAATCACCGTGCTAATGCGCCCGTCCTGCGGGAGCCGTCGCTCGGAGATGTTCAGGTTGGCCATGATCTTCAGACGCGAGGTCACGGGCGTGGCCAAATGCTTCGGTGGCGGCGCCATTTCGTAGAGCGCACCATCGACACGGTAGCGAATCTTGAACTCTTCTTCGAAGGGTTCGAAGTGGATGTCCGAGGCCCGGTCTTGCACAGCCTGCATCAGGACCAGATTAACGAACTTCACTACGGGAACGTCGTTGACCGCGTCGTCCAAGGAAATGGACAACCCCTTGGGGCCTTCCTCCTCCTTGGTCGCCTCGACGTCCACCCACAGTTCTTTGAGCAGGGAGGTATAACCGAGATCGGCCTGTGCCGGATAAAACTTCTCGATGCAGGCCGCCACCTCGGCCGGATTGGCCACGACCACCTGCAAGGTGTACTTCAGGGAGAAACCCAACTCGTCCATCGTCTGAGGATTGAGCGGGTCGGCCAGGGCAATTTGAAGGGTGTCGCCGTAAAGAGCCATCGGGACCACCTGATACATCCGGGCCGTCTCGTTGGGCACCGTCGCGATGGCCTCCTGAGGAATGGTGTCGGCCTCCAGGCTGACGACCATAGTCCCCAGATGATCGGCCATGATCTGGAGGATGGAATCGAGGTCGAGCAACCCGTAATCCTGAAGGATCTGGATCACCGACTTGCCGCTGCGCTGCACCTCCTGACCGATCTCCTCGATTTGCAGGGCGTCCAAGAGCCCGCGCTCTCGGATGAGCGCGATGAGTGGATGGGAGATTGCTTCGGCCATGGCGGGTGAGGGGTCGGTGAGGGGTTACTTACGGCTCTGGCTTTGGGTCTCGGCCTTGGCGGCGCGGAGTTCGTCCAGCTTCAGACTAATGGTCAAGGGGTCCATCGACTTGGTGACAACATCCTCTTCGGAAATCATACCCGCCTGCCACTTGTCCAAAAGGAAGCTGTCGAGGGTGACCATGCCGTGCTTCGAACCGGTCTGGATGTCGGACTGGATTCGGAAGGTCTTGTTGTCACGAATTAGCGCCGCCACCGAAGGGGTGTTAATCATGATCTCGAACACCGCGACCCGGCCGGGTTTATCAACGCGAGCGACCAACAACTGGGAAATCACCCCCTGAAGCACTGTGGAGAGCTGGATGCGAATGGTCTCTTGCTGGCTCTGGGGAAAGGCGTTGACGATACGATCGATGGTCTTGGCTGCCCCCGTGGTGTGCAAGGTTCCGAAGACCAAGTGACCCGTTTCGGCCGCCGTGATGGCCGCTTCCATGGTTTCCAAGTCGCGAAGCTCACCCACCAGAATGATGTCAGGATCTTGACGCAACGCGCGACGCAGCGCCTCGGCGAAAGAGGGCACATCGACATTGACCTCTCGCTGAGTCACCACCGCCTTCTTGTGCTTGTGGTAGTACTCGATGGGGTCTTCGATGGTGATGATGTGTGCTTCGTCCTTCTCCTCGTTGAGGATGTTGAGGAGCGAAGCCAGCGTGGTTGTCTTGCCTGAACCGGTGGGACCCACCACCAAAACCAAACCGCGGGGCTTATTAATCAGAGCCCGAACCGTTTCCGGGATACCGATTTGCTCCATGGTCAGGAGCTTTGAAGGAATTTGCCGGAGCACCAACGCGAAGTTGCCCTTTTCTTTGAAGGCGCTGACACGGAAGCGAGCCAACTCACCGAAGGCGAACCCAAAGTCGGCGCCGCCCTTTTCACGGATTTGCTGAATGTGATCTTCGGAGGTGATGGAACGCATCAACTCCTCGGTGTCCTCCGGGCGCAGCGGCGGACCATCCACGCGCTGAAGAATGCCGTGGATGCGGATGACGGGCGGAATGTTCACCCGGATGTGCAAGTCGGCTCCGCCTTCGGAGACCATCAACTGCAACAGATCGGACATCTGGTAGGACATGGGTCGGTTCGGAAAGTTTCTTAAGATCGGTGGGGGCGAAAAAGACCCATCAGGGCCGGGGCCGCCTTAAACAATAGAGCAAATGCAGGGCCAGTCATGGTTTTGGTCAGTCGCATCAGTGTTCCGATACGGTTGCCCGAACGACCTCATCCACCGTGGTGACGCCCGCCAAGACCTTGCGCATGCCGTCTTCACGGAGGGTGCGCATGCCCATTTCGCGGGCGCGGTTGCGAAGCACGTTGGAAGGAACCTTGTCGTAGATGAGCTTTCTGGCCTCGTCGTTGATGTTAAAGATCTCGAAGAGGCCGAAACGCCCCTTGCAACCCGTCTTGTTGCACTCGGGGCAGCCCTTGCCTTTGCGGGCGGTGGCCGCGGCGGCCTGCTCCGGGGTGAAGCCCAAGCCAGCGATCTCTTGCTCGGTCAGGGTGTGCGGCGCGGCGCACTTCTTGCAAACCTTGCGGACCAGACGCTGGGCCATCAGGCAGCGTGCGGACGACGCAACCAAGAAGGGTTTCACGCCAATGTCGATGAGACGGGCCACCGCCGAGGGCGCATCGTTGGTGTGCAGCGTGGAAAAAACCAAATGACCGGTCAGTGACGCATTGATGGCGATGGTCGCGGTCTCCATATCGCGGATTTCTCCCAACATGATGACGTTGGGCGACTGGCGGAGCATGGATCGCAGCGCCGAGGCGAACGTGAAACCAATGTGCTCGTGGACCTGGACCTGGTTAATGCCCGCGAGCATGTACTCGACCGGGTCTTCGACGGTGATGATCTTGCGGTCCGGGCGGTTAATATAGTGGAGACAGCTGTAAAGCGTGGTCGTCTTGCCCGAACCAGTAGGGCCAGTGACCAAGAGGATGCCGTCGGGCAAGGCGATCATCCGCTCGAAATTGGCCTGATCGTCGGCCATGAACCCCAACTCGGCCAAGCCCAGCCGAAGGCCGGACTTGTCCAAAATACGCATGACGATGGATTCGCCATGGGAACAGGGAATGACGCTAACGCGAAGGTCGATCACCTTGCCGCCCACGTTGGTCTGAATACGGCCGTCTTGAGGAATACGCTTCTCGGCGATATTCATTGCCGCCGAAATCTTGAGACGGGCGATCACCGGGGCCTGCAGCCGCTTCGGGATATCCTTCATCTCGGTCATCATGCCGTCGATGCGGTAGCGCAGGCGAAAACGCTTGCCCATGGGCTCGAGATGAATATCTGAAGCCCGGAGCTTGAAGGCGTCGATGATGATCTGGTTGACCAGTCGGATGATGGGTGCGTCTGCGTCGAGGGCCTCGCTATCGGCCTTCACATCGCCGCTCAGCGCACTGACCTCGACCTCACCCTCGGTGATGTCTTGAATCATCCGGGCGATGTCGGAATCGCCGCGTCCACCGGAACTGCTGCTGCCGTAGTACTTGTCGAGAGCGGCCGTGAGGTCTGCCTCGCTGGTCACGCGGTACTCGAGGGTCTTACCCAGGGAGACCTGAAGTCCGTCGATGGCTTCGATGTCTGACGGATCGGAGAGGGCCACCACCACGGTGCCGTCTTGCTCAGCGACGGGCACCGCATTGTACTTGCGGGCCACGTGCCGGGGCACGGCGTTGATCACCTCATCGGTCAGACGAATCTCCGACAGGGTGATCATCTCGACACCGAAGTAGGTCGATTTGGCCATAACGACCAGCGACGGCTCCAACCGTCCGGTTTTGACCAAGGTGTCTACAACGCCTTCGCCTGAGGACTCCGCCTCGGGACGCACCTCTTCGACGGCTTCATGAGTCGTGAGACCCATGTCGAGCATGGTTTCGAGCAGAAAATCGTCTTTGGCAGCCACGGTGTCCTCTGGATTTTCCGTTAGCCACGCTCAGGAAAGCGACGGCCTCGGGAACAAGTGCGGGTGAGTTAAGGAAGGGCTGATAACAATGTCAAACGCGGAGGCCTAAAGGGAGCGTAAATCGTCAAAATTTCTCACACGGCTCCAACCGTCGTCTTCGACGGGTCCGTCCTCACGCCAAAACACCCTTTACCACCTCGCCTGCCACATCGGTCAGGCGATAATCCCGACCGTTGTGATGATGGGTCAACCGCTCATGGTCGAACCCGAGGAGATGGAGAATTGTGGCGTGGAAGTCATGGACATGGACACGGTTGGTGGCCACCCGGATGCCCAGATCATCCGAGGCTCCATAAACCGTCCCGGCCTTCACGCCAGCCCCGGCCATCCACGACGAAAAGACCCAATGGTGGTGCTCGCGCCCCCGGTGATCGGCCGTGGCGTTGAAGGGGGTCCGGCCAAATTCGCTCGTCCAGACCACCAAGGTGTCTTCGAGCATGCCGCGCTGACGCAAGTCGTTGAGCAGGCCGGCTATGGGTCGATCGACATTGGTCGCCAAGGGGCTATGGAGAGTCATGTCACCATGGGCGTCCCAGTTGTCGGAGGAACCGGAATCAATTAATTCGATGAACCGCACACCCCGTTCGGCCAGTCTGCGGGCGACCAAGCACTGCCAACCGAAACCCCGGGTGCTCCCCCGTTCTAGGCCATACAAAGCGTGGGTGGCATCGCTTTCGCGAGACAAGTCGAAGAGTTCAGGCAACTCCATTTGCATGCCGAAGGCCGTCTCGAAGGACTTCATCCGGGCCGCCAGAAGGGGATCGGCGGAGCGAGCCGCCCGATGCCGAAGGTTCATGCGGTTCATGGCCGCCATTTCTAGGGCCTGAAGTTCTTCGGACGGGGACCGCCTGCGCAAATTGGCCACCGGCTCCTGGCCCGGCACCACCCAAGTTCCCTGATGGGCCCCTGGCAGAAAGTCACTGGCCCAGACCTGCCCTCCGGCATACGGGCTCTTGGGCGCGATGACCACGAAGGACGGCAAGTTGCTGTTCTCAGTGCCCAGGCCGTAGCTGACCCAAGATCCGATGCTGGGGCGGGCAAAAGTAAATGAACCGGTGTGGATGCCCAGGGTGGCTTCGTAGTGGTTGGTGTGGTCGGAAGTCATCGACCGGATGACGCACAAGTCGTCCACACAGCCGGCCATGTGGGGAAAGAGACCGCTCACCTCGGTGCCGCAGCGGCCGTGTCGGGCGAAATCCCACTGAGGCCGCTTGGCGTACATGGTGAAGTTGCCTTTGCGCCCCTGAAACTCATCCACGGTGACCGTCTTGCCGGCATCGGCGAACAACCGGGGCTTGGGATCCCACGAATCGACATGGGAAACCCCGCCGCTCATGTAGAGGAAGATCACCCGCTTGGCCTTGGGGGTGAAATGCGGCGCGCGGGGAATGAGCGGATCGGAGCTGGCACTCCCAAGACCCGCCTCTCGAGCCAGAAGGTCTCCGACAATGCCCGGGAACATCAGGGAGCCGCCGACCATGGAGCGCAAAAAGCCGCGACGGCGGGGATCAAAGGCTGCGTGAGGGTTCATGGCAAATCAGGGGGCGGGGCCTCGGGCTAATCCACGGTCAGGAACTCATTACTTCCGAGAAGGACCCGGATCCACGCAGACAAGGCTTGAGCACTGGCGTCCGGCGAGCCCGGTGATTTTAAGGCATTCCGGTATTGGGCCAAAAATCCGGCGATGTCGGCCATTTCAGCGGCTTGCGGAGAACGGCGGAGAATTCGCCGAAATACCCAGGCCGCTTGGGCCGCCTCCGCAGTTTCGTGAGTCCGGGCTAAACGGGCGAGGTTCTCGGCCTCTCGATGCACCATCGGGTCGTTAAGAAAAAACAGTGCCTGCGAAGGCACCGTGGTGGTGCGGCGGATCGCGGTGCTGGCGTTGGGATCGGCCCCGTCAAAGAGCGCCAAAAACGGATGCCGCTGGATGCGCTGGGTCATGAGGTAAACGCTGCGGCGGTGGTGATCGTACGAGGCCGCGTACGGGCCGTGCTGGGTATACCCCCAACGGGTGGGCGACGGAAACGGATGGCCCTCTCCGACCGACAAATCCAAATCACCACAGGCTTCTAGAATGGCGTCCCGGGTTTCTTCGGCACCCAGGCGGCGGCGGGGGAATGGCGAAAACCCGTCCCCGGAGTCCCCTCCAGCGGAACCGCCGCGAACCCCAGCGGGTGCACCGGCCGAAGCAGGATCGTCCACCGGGCAGGACGAGGCATCGGCCACGGAGCGCACCGGAGAACTTTCGGCCAGTAACGGCTCCGATTCACTGCGCTGCCGATACACAGCACTCGCCAGGATGAGCCGATGCAAGGCCTTGATCGACCCGCCCGAACGACGGAATTCCGAGGCCAAATAATCCAACAACTCCGGATGGCTTGGAGCCTGTCCCCGGAGGCCGAAATCGTTGGCCGAGGTCACCAGGCCGCGACCAAAGTGCTGCTGCCAAATCCGATTAACCATCACTCGCGCCGGAAGCGGATTGGCCGGGTCGGTTAACCAATGAGCCAGTTCGAGTCGTCCGCTCGTGGCCACAGCCGGGGCCATAGTTTTCAAGCCCAGTGCTGACAGGGCGCCCCGCCGCACACGCTGGCCAGGTTGGTCGGGTTCGCCCCGCACCTGAACCACGGCATCCCGAGGAGTGCCTTCGGACACGCCATAGGCCAACGGAAAAGGACCTTCCACCAAGAGCGTTTCTAATTCACGGGCCGCTGCCTCGGCTCCTGCCTGAAGGGTTTTTAAACGGGCCTCGATCTCGGCCAGTCGCTGGCCACGGCGTTCGATGGCTCCTGAATTTTCGGCGACCGTCACCGCCGTAGCACCGGTCAATAGCGGGGCTTCTTGAACGGCAAAATTATCAGCATCCAGCGCCGGCTTCGGACCGGGTCGATGCCCATAACTGTCGATAAAGACATCATCAATCGCGCCATCCCAACCCGAGTAAAGCGCGCCCGAAAAGACCACCGGGGCGCTGGCTTCCCCGGCAGCGTTCCCTCGCAATGTCGCCTCGTAGCGGCGGCCCTTCAAATCGAGGACCAATCCCACCTGATACCATTGGCCGCGACGCAGCGGTGCGACCAGTTCCTTACGGTCTCCATCGATACGAAAGAGTTCCGAGCCGGACCAGAAGAGCTCCACCGCCGCCGAGGTGCCCGCGCCGTGACCGAGGTAGAATCGCCAGGTGCCCTCAGGTTCTCCGCCGCCACCGGCCGGAACCTCGCCACACCGGAAATCGAACGCGGCGTGGAGTCGCGACGTTTGCTCGCGTTTCCAGGCCGGGGAAAGGCTCTGACCAAAGCCGTCGTAGGCCGGACCTCCCGGCATGTGAATGCCTAGGCCTCCCCGAGGCAGCAACCCAGCAACGGGACTCTGGGACTCGGTTCGGATCCGGACGCGGCTATTGGGCCCGGGACGCCACGGTTTGGCGGGTGGGGATCCAGCCTTCTGTCCTTCGAATCCACCATCAATGCCGCGCAACGAGGCCAACTCCCGCTCCAGCGCATCGCGTTCTAACAGTGACTGTTCTAGCGGCGACGCTTGGGGCGCCGAAGCCACCTCGGTGGACACCGGGGCAAACCGCTCAGGCTGGATCGCCAGGTTGTCCAAATAGAGCCCAGGACGCGCAGCGGCGGCGGCCGCTCCTGTCGCAACGCCCGCTTCGGAGGCCCCGGAATCCAGACCCATGAAGTCGATGACGCCATCCCAGTCGCGGGACAACCGTTGCGGACCCACCGACCGAATGGATCCCGGCGTCCCCAGGCGAACTGAGACGGTGCGGGCCTTCTTATCGAGGTCGATTTGCAAATTTACCCACGAACCTGGGGTGAGCGGTCCCAGAGGGACCTGAATCTCTGAATCGGTGCGAAGGGACAGGCTCTGAGCGGAGATGAGTACTTCCAGAGCAGGTTTGCCGCCGTCATGTCCCACCCAGAAGCGGTGTGAACCCGAGCCCACCATCGGATCGGGCACGGTTTTCAAATCGAGATTGATCGAGAGGCGGTGGGCTTCGCGCACCGATCGCCCTGACCGGTGCAAGGCTTGACCCAGGTGCCACGGCTGGGCCCCCGCAGGAATGGACGCCCCGACGCGGCCGCCCGGGTAACGGTGTTTGAAGGGGCTTTGTGCCTCGGTGGTGACAGCAATGGGACCGTCATACACCCAAGGCGGCACGAGCACTCCCTTGCTGCCGCCCGAAGCCGGAGCTTGCAGTTCAAAATCGCCATCCAGGTCGTCGATTGATCGGAGCAACGCCGAGGGCACCGGCAACCCCGCTCGCTGGACCGTTCGTGTGAGAGAAGCCACCCGGTTTTCGTAGTCTTGCCAACGCGGCAAGGACTCCTCAGGCGGGATCAGCGGTACCATCGCCCGCGAACGCTGCTTCTGTTCCGACCCTGGGAAAGCAAAGCGCGTACTCTCAAACACCCCGTACAACGCATAATAATCCGTCAACGGCACCGGATCGAACTTGTGGTTGTGGCATCGGGCACAACCCAGCGTCAGACCCAGAAAGGTCTGACCCATCGTGTCGATGGTGTCTTGGAGAGTCAGGTGGTGGTAATTTTCCGAGTCAAAGCCGAACCGCCGAGAAATGGCCAGGAATCCGGTGGCCGCCACGCGTTCGGCATACCGTTCACGGGGACCTTGCCGGGCCAACAAGTCCCCGGCGATCTGCTCCGCAACAAACTCGAAGTAGGGTTTGTCGGCATTGAAGGCATCGATGACGTAGTTCCGATAGCGCCAGGCCACCGGCACCGGATAGTCGGCAGTCTCGCCCGCGGTGTCGGCATACCGGACGACATCCAGCCAATGCCGGCCCCAACGCTCCCCGTAACGGGGCGAGGCGAGGAGTCGATCGATCACCGCTTCGACGGCATTGGGTGAAGAATCCCGCTCAAAGGCTTCAATCTCCTCCTGAACCGGAGCCAGCCCCGTGAGATCCAAGGTCACTCGACGAAGCCACGTTCGGCGGTCGGCCTCCGGCGCGGGTTTGCGGCCCTGACGCTCAAGTCCGGCCAAGATGAATCGGTCCAGTGGGGATCGGCACCACGCCACATCCGCGACCGAGGGGGGCGCTGGATTGCGTACTGGCTGGAACGCCCAGTGCGACGCCGGATCGGCAGACGGTTTTGCCGCCGGCCCCGGGGCGGCCGCCCAAAGGCCCACCACCGCCAGCGCCGCGCCGACGACACCCAACATGGTATTGACGATGCTCATCCGGGGAATCGAGCTCATTGCACCCTGCCCGGCGTCGGACCGGAAGCGCAAACTGCGCAGGAAAAGAGGTTCATACCGAGTTCCCTCCCCGATTGTCTTCGACTGCGGCCCGTGATTGCCTAGAGCCAATGACACTGCAATTCGGATTCCTGGGGCTGGGATTCATGGCCGCGACCCACATTCAGGCGCTGGCCCATGTGCCCGGTACCTCGGTGGGTGCCATTTGCAACCCCAGCGGACGCAACCTGGATGGCGACCTCACCCGGGTCGGCGGCAACGTGGGCGACCCCAACGGGGTACGGTTGGACATGACACAGGTGCGCGCCTACCAGGATGTCTCCGAATTCCTGGCAGACCCGGCCATTCACATCGTGGACATCACCACGCCGACCAAGACCCATATTGAACTGGCTATCGCCGCGCTGAAGGCCGGCAAGCACGTGCTGGTAGAAAAGCCCATGACCCGCACGGCCGAGGAAGGCCGGCGTTTGGCCGACGCGGCCCGCGAAGCGGCGACCCGCGGGGTCTTCCTCATGCCGGCGATGTGCCTACGCTTCTGGCCAGAATGGCAGGCGGCCCATGACGCCATCGTGGGCGGGCAGCATGGCCGAGTGCTGAGCGCCCGGTTCCGCCGGGTGGCCCAGGCACCGGGCTGGGGACACGGGCACTTCTTGAATGCGGCCGACTCCGGCGGGGCCTTGCTCGACTTGCATATCCACGACGTGGACTTCATCCGGCACTGCTTCGGGCACCCGTCCAGAGTCTTTTCGCGAGGCCACACCAAGGTCAGCGGCGGCATCGACCATGTCGTCTCCCAGTATGACACCGCCAGCGGTGCGGTGGTGAGCGCCGAGGGCAGTTGGGCCATGACCCCGGGTTTCGGGTTTTGCATGGCCTACACCGTGGTGCTCGAACGAGCTACCCTCGACTACGACTCGTCTCGTGGCACCGAGGCCCTCCGCCGCTTTGTGGAAGGCCAGCCCGCGGAGACCTTGAAACTCGACGGACCCAACGGATACGCAGGTCAAATCCAACACTTCGTGGACTCCATCCGCGCTGGCAAGGCACCGACGGTGGTCACCGCCGACGACGGCGCAGCCGCCGTCGTCGTCTGCGAGGCCGAAGCCGAATCGATCCGCACCGGGTTGCCTGTAACCCTCTAGCATGAACTCCCTGCATATTGTCTTCGACTGGGACGGAACCCTGTCGTTCATTCGCGCCGGTTGGGGTGAAGTAATGCTGCGGCAATGGATGGAGCACCTGCCCCCTGCCCCGGACGAATCGGTGGACAGCCGTTCGACCATCGCTCACCAAGAAATTTGGGCGCTCAATGGCCGACCCAGCATCCATCAGATGGAACGCCTCGGGGCCTTGGTCACCGAACGTGGCGGCACCCCGTGGAATCCCGAGCGTTATCAGGAGGATTTTCAGGAACGGCTCGGTCTATTAATCCGCCAGCGCATGGATTCGATTCGTGATGGAACCCACACGGCCGACCATTACATGGTGCGCGGCGCGCGCGCCTTCCTGGAGCACTTCCGTCAGGCCGGTGCCACGCTGCATATTGTCAGCGGAACGCCACGGCCGGCCGTGTCTGCCGAGGTGGATTGCCTGGGAGTCCGCGACTTTTTCGATCAACGCATCCACGGACCCACCGGCCTGACCGACACCTCCTTCCACAAGCGGCATGCCCTCCGAAGCATTGTCGAAGCCCATGGCTTAGATCCGCTCCGTTCGCTGATCTCCTTCGGGGATGGCGCGGTGGAAATTTCCGAAACCAAGGCGATCGGAGGTCGGGCCATCGCGGTGGCCGCAGACGAAGAACACTGGCACTCGGGCCGTTGGGATGAATC
>JBDKKQ010000155.1:0-6865 GCA_039796015.1 Verrucomicrobiota bacterium | reverse complement strand
GCATCGAGGTCAATTTGGGTGGATTTTACTACCCAGTAGTTCTTCCAACGGAAATGCCGCAGCTTTTCGCGCCCCTTGGTATCCAACTCCTTGAGGCTTTTGCCCTCAGGGGCGGTGCCGTCGGTGCCCCAAGCCAATTCGAGACGCAGCTTGAGATCGGCAGCCACCGATGCCAGGGGCATCAGAGTTCCTAGCACCAAGAGGCATCCCAGGCGGAGGTACCCCAATCGATTGATCCAAAGAAGTTTCATCAGAACTGCTACTAGCAGCATCAAGGCACTCAGGAGGCCAGACGCCAATATTTTAATACGTTATTGGATCCAGTGGACGGTGACTCCGTCGCTCTCGGAACGGAAGACCGTCGAGGAGACGTCGACGACGGTCACATCGCCACCACCCGCCAACGTGATCTCACGAGGCGTCTGCTGGGTGGAGATCACAACAGCGACCGCCGCGACTCCCATGGCGGGAATCAGCCAACGCAACCAACCCAAGGCAGCGGAAGCGGCAGGCGCCTTGGGTTGCTCCGCTTCGATTTGCCGGCGTATCTGACTCCAGTAGAACTCTCGGGTCACCGGAACAGTGGCGGTCGGCTCATACGCTCGAATCAGCGTCCCCAGTTGCCGCAGACCGGTCACTAGTTCTTGCGCATCGAGGTCGGCCGGCAGCGCGGCCTCAACCTGGCGGCGACGTTCCTCGGGCAGTTCACCATCGACGTAGGCCTGAAGGTCCAACAGTTGTTCGGTGCTTTTCATTCGGATCGTTCTCGCTTTAAAGATTGTAAAAGGAATGCCAACCGGCGGCGCGCGTAAAAGAGACGCGACATGACCGTCCCGATGGAGATGCCGATACGCTTGGCGATCTCCTTGTATTCCAACCCCTCAAATTCATGAAGGACCACCACGGTCCGGTGGGCGTCGGTGAGTTTCCCCAGAGCTTCATCGATGCGCCTCCGGAGTTCGTCTTGCTCGAGGCCTGATGTCGGATTGCTCTCTGGTGCCGGTAACTGACGCTCGACACCCCCCGACTCTTCTTCCATCGCCTCGATGGATTCGGTTCGCACCCGCTTCTGGCGCCTCAACTGGTCGAGGCACAGGTTGATGACGATGCGCGTCACCCACGTGGCGAAACTGGAGTCGCCCTGAAATTGAACCAACCGTTGCCACGATTTTACCCATGCTTCCTGTGAAAATTCCAGAGCTTGGTCTTCGTTCCTCATCATCATGAGGGCCCGCGCATAAATTTTGTCACGGTGCCTGAAGACCAGTTGCTCGAACGCCTCGGTGTCTCCTTGCTGAGCCCACTTGACCAAAGTCTCGTCGGCTTCTGAGGGATAATCATTTTTCACCGACACAGGCATCGACGGCGTGGTTCGACGATTATTCAGGAAGACTTTCAACCTTCCCGAGAAGGCTGGGAACGGAGCCCGCTGGACCCTTCTGGGAGCAGACTGACTTCAAAGCTTCCCCTTGCTGCTGGGGATCTCGCCGGCGATGCGCGGATCGCATTGGCAGGCGAAGTCGACAGCCTTGGCAAAGGCTTTGAACAACGCCTCGACCACATGATGGGGCTCGCCCCCGTAAAGCAGCTCCAAGTGGAGATTGCACCGGGCCTCATTGGTGAACCCTTGAAAAAACTCCCGCGCTAAGCCAAAGCGAAACCGCGAGGACATGTCCTGATCTCGATCCGCCTCGGGTATCCTGCGCTGGGCCAGTGAATCCATGCCACGCCAGACCAGGAAGGGCCGACCGCTAAAATCAATCACACAGCGAGCCAGAACTTCGTCCATGGGAACATGAGCTTCACCCGTGAACGGATTTCGAGGATCGAAGCCAGCGCCATACCGTCGGATCCCCCTTTTGTCGCCCAAGGCCTGAAGAAATGCTTGTCCGAGGGCAATTCCGCAGTCCTCCACCGTATGATGCGCATCGATGTGGAGATCTCCCGAACAGCGCAGCTTCAGATCGCACACCGAGTGCTTGGCAAAGGCGCACAGCATGTGATCGAGAAAGCCCACCCCGGTCTTCACCTGGGCTTTGCCCTTGCCGTCAATATTGAGATCCACGCGGATGGATGTCTCGCTAGTTTTTCGCTGGATCGTGGCGCGCCGCTCGGTCATGTCGCTGAAGCGGTAACGGTGCTCACGTTCGGCAACAAGGTTTTTGTTTGACGTCTCCGACTGCAAACGGAGGCTTCGGGTCGATGATCCACCGTCGAGACTTCCTCAAAACCGCTTCCGTTGCAGGCGCAGCGCTGGCCACCGGCTGCCACACCCTAGGCTCCGGACACACCGCCTCGGTGTACGAACTGCGCGTCTACACCATCCATCCCGGCAAGGCCGAAGCCCTGCACAATCGCTTCCGCAACCACACCCTGCGCCTCTTCAAGAAGCATGGCATCGAGAGCATCGGCTACTGGATGCCTGTCGATACGGCCGACCAGCGACTGCACTTCCTGCTGCGCTACCCGAGCCGCGAGGCCCGCGAAACCCGGTGGAACGCCTTCGCCTCGGATCCCGAATGGAAGACCGCACAGAAGGCCAGTGAAGCCGGCGGTCCCCTCGTGGCCAAGGCTGAGAATCCGTTCCTGGTCGAGACCGACTATTCTCCCAAAGTCCGCACCGGAAATGTTTCCAAGGGCGGCGTCTGGGAAATGCGCACTTACACCAGCACCCCGGAACGCCTGTCGCATCTGGATGCCCGCTTCCGCGACCACACCATTGGTCTCTTCAGCAAGTACGGCATGGGCAATCAGGGCTACTTCCACAAAATGGCCGACCAGCCCGAAGGAGACCGCACCCTGCTCTACTTCCTCACCCACAAGTCCCAGGAAGCAGCCAAGGCCAGCTTCGCTGCCTTCGGCAAGGACCCCGCTTGGAAGGCCGCTCGCGAGGCCAGCGAAAAGGCCGGCGGTGGTTCACTCACTGTGGCGGGCGGAGTTAAGTCTGTCTTCTTGGTACCCACCGACTACTCGCCGACTCACTGAGCGACTTAATTTCTGATAAACAACAAGGCCCCGTGGAATCTTAAAATTCCCGGGGCCTTTTTGTGACTGAGGAGGTTGCTGGTAACTGCAGATAACCGGCACCTCGAATCGTTAGGCCCGCAGTTTGCGCTCGAGGATTTCGCCGGCCAAAGCCGGGTTGGCCTTGCCCTTGGAGAGCTTCATGACCTGTCCCTTGAGGGCATTGAGTGCCGCAACCTTGCCAGCCCGGAAATCTGCGGCAGACCCTGGATTGGCGACAATAGCCTGATCGCAAAGGGCTTCGAGCGCCCCGACATCGCTCATTTGCGACCACCCATTGCGCTCCACGATCACCTGAGGCGCATCGCCTGTCGTAAACATCTCAGCGAAGACGTCTTGAGCGATCTTGCTGTTAATGGCACCGCTTTCAACCAGCCCCACTAAATCGCGTACTTGTGCCGGTTGGATAAGAACTTCCTCCACCGCGAGGCCCGATCCACTCACCCGCGCCTGCAAGTTATTAATCACCCAATTGGCAATGGCCTTGGGCTGCGTCGCACCCTGGATCGCCCGCTCGAAGAAGGTGGCCAAGGGCACGTTGTCTCGGAAAATCTCGGCGTCACCGTCGGGCAGACCGTACTCCC
Organism: Verrucomicrobiota bacterium; assembly: GCA_039796015.1. Taxonomy (GTDB): domain Bacteria; phylum Verrucomicrobiota; class Verrucomicrobiia; order Limisphaerales; family UBA9464; genus SXXZ01. The sequence goes on along the minus strand of JBDKKQ010000155.1, from coordinate 3,257 downwards.
GAATGAATCGCTTCTTGCGAGTCAGCGGTAACTCAACGACTTGGGATTTCACCAAGGCCAACCAGTCGTCGGTAGGCACTAGAGGCATCAAGTCCGGCTCCGGAAAGTAACGGTAGTCGTGCGCGTCTTCCTTAGAGCGCATGGTTTCGGTGATGCCTGCCAGATCATCCCAGCGTCGGGTCTCCTGACGCAGTGTCTCTCCACGCTTCAAGGCCGCGATTTGGCGGGGGATTTCGTATTCCAGGGCGCGGCGCGCTCCGGAAAAAGAATTCATGTTCTTGATCTCGATCTTGGCACCCAGCTTGGTGCTGCCCTTAGGGCGAACCGAGACATTCACATCGCACCGGACCATCCCCTTCTCCATGTCGCAATCGCTGATCCCGCCACGAAACAAGACATCGGTCAGAGCCCGGAGATACGCGTAGGCCATCTCAGGTCCATTGAGTTCGGGCTCTGAGACGATCTCGAGTAATGGCACCCCGGCCCGATTGAAGTCCACCCCACTGAAGCGATCGAAGTGACTGTTCTTGCCGACATCCTCCTCTAGGTGTGCGCGAGTGATTTGAACTCGGGCCATACCATCCACCGATCCCGGGCCATCAAACTCGAACTCCAGCCACCCGTTGGCCGTGGACGGCTTGTCGTACTGGGTGACCTGGTAGTTCTTGGCCGAATCGGGATAGAAATAATTTTTCCGGTCGAACTTGGCGAACCGGGGAATCTCGCAGTTGAGCAAATAGCCGGTCAGCACGGTGAGTCGGATGGCCTCGGCATTGGGCACGGGGAGAACTCCCGGCATGCCCAGGCAAATTGGACAAACGTTGGTGTTCGGATCGGAACCGAAGGCGTTGGCGCACCCGCACCACATCTTCGATTGCGTCTTAAGTTGGACGTGGGTCTCCAAACCGATGACCGCTTCGTATTCCATGCGGCCGTTGGTATGCCACGAGACGCCGCGAAGGCCAAACGGAAGTTCACCAGAGATTCCCCCGAGCCGGGTTTGGCCGGTCCGGGGGAAAGGCTTCCGCCCTGCAAAGTCTCAGTGCCGTGTCAGGCCTTCACCTGCTTGACCTTGGCCCACTTGCGGGTCTTGGCCGATGCAAGCACTGCGTCCACCACATAGTCGGTCGCCAAGCCGTCCTTGAAGTCTGGCTTCGCACCCTTGCCACTCTCGAGGCCGGCGATGAACTCCACGACATGGTGGATGAAGCTATGCTCATAGCCCAATTGGAGGCCTGGAACCCACCACTTGCCGGTGTAGGGATGATCGCTGTCCGAAACGTGGACGCTCTTCCAACCGCGCTCAGCACCAACATCGCTGTAATCGAAGATTTGGAGGCGGTGCAAGTCGTGCAAGTCCCACTTGAGGCTCATGTTCTCGCCATTCACCTCGAAGGTGTAGAGAGCCTTGTGGCCGCGGGCATAACGGGTGGACTCAAAGAGACCCAGCGAACCGTTGTTGAAGTGGCACATGAAGGCGCACGCGTCATCGATACCCACCTTCTCAACCTTGCCGGTCAGGGTGTGCTTGCGCTCCTTGATAAACGTCTCGGTCATGGCACTGACATCCTTAATGCCGCCATTGAGCCACATGGCCGTATCGATGCAGTGAGCCAACAAGTCGCCGGTGACACCGGACCCTGCGGCCTTCACATCCAAACGCCACAAGGCCGCCCCGCCCTGCGGCAGGTCGGGATTGATGGTCCAGTCTTGCAGGAAGTTGGCGCGGTAATGGAACACCTTGCCGAGTTTGCCAGCGTCGATGAGCTGCTTGGCCAACACCACGGCCGGACAGCGGCGGTAGTTGTACCAAACCATGTTCGGCACCTTGGCCTTCTCGACGGCCTTCACCATGATTTCAGCCTGCTTGGAATTCAGCGCCAAGGGCTTCTCGCACAAGATCATCTTGCCCGCTTTGGCGGCGGCGATGGCGATCTCGGCGTGGAGGTTGTTGGGGACAGCAATGTCCACCACATCAATGTCGTCGCGGGCAATGAGCTTCTTCCAATCCGTTTCGATGGATTCATAGCCCCAGCGATCAGCGAACTCCTGGGCCTTGGCGGTATCGCGCGCACAAACTGCCTTCAGGACGATTTCGTAGCTCGACGGGAAAAAGTGCCCGACCTGAGCAAATGCGTTGGAATGGGCGCGTCCCATGAAGCCGTAGCCGATGAGACCGATGCGAAGTTGTTTTTTGGACATAGGTACCCGTGGTTGTGAGATGGCCCGACGATACGGGGCCGCAAGGGGGGGCCGCAATCTCCAGTTGCAGCCACATCGCTCGGCGGCTAATAGCCAGATCTTCTGTCGATCCTAAGCCTCATCACCTCCTCCCGATCCCGACTGGTTCGCTGCGCTAACCGACACTGTCGGGCCATGGTGCGTTTTGGAGATTCCCGCTGCGCCCGCTGCGGGTCCGGGCAGACATCCCAAGGTCCCATTCGCGCCCAGGCCCACCTTCAACGGTGTTCGAACCCGGAGTGCCAGGCCTTTGTCCTGAATTCAGACACGCGATGCAGTCACTGCGGGTGCGAAGCCCCTGTGTTCAAAGCCTTTCGTTTCGGTATGAATGCGCTCGGCGGAGTCTTGAAAGCCGGAGTCGCCATCGGGATTCTAATCCTGTTGGTGCTCTGGGTGCTCCAATCGGGGAAGGAATTAAAGAACCCCACGAGAGACACCGAGAATCCATCCACTCCGTCATCCATTCCGTCATCCACTTCGGTGAATGAGAGGCCCACGGAGTGAGCGAATTCTGCGATTTTTAAAGCCCACCCGAGAACTTTAAAAACCCCTCAGCGCGGTGGCAACAAGACGGGGCGAAAACCCAGGTAATCGCCCCGCATTTCGGGTGTCATTGCTCCCCGGATGGCCGATCGGGCTCGGCGAGCCCCATAAATCCGACTCCCGCCTCGGTAGCAGCGGAAGGACCCGGCTGAAGGCCCCGAGGGATCCTTCAGCGCATTCGTCGAATAGTCTCCGTACCAATCCCGACACCATTCCCAAGCATTTCCGTGCAAGTCATGCAACCCCCAGGCATTGGGCTGACGGGTTTTGACTGCATGAGCCTTGCCATCGGAATTGGATTCGATCCACGCCAGCGATGACAAATCACCGGCAAAGGCCCCGGTTGTGCCGGCCCGGCAGGCGTATTCCCATTGGGCCTCAGTGGGTAAGTCCCACTCCCAACCGGTCGGAATAATACCCTGAGCCCGATGTCGCTCGGTCAACGCGCGGCAATAGTCTTGAGCCTCTTTCCA